>JAHDGT010000373.1 GCA_020631675.1 Bacteroidota bacterium | reverse complement strand
GAGTGAGTGCCTGCTTGGCGGGGGCGGCCCAGAGGTAGCCACCGCCAAGTAGTGCGACGAACCCCCAGATAGCCCATTTTGTAGGAACGGATAGCCCGGTACCCGCAGTTAAGGCTTGCGCCTTTTAGACTCGAGACCCGAGATATGAGAATAGAGACTTCGTGCTCGACACCGAATTGTTTTTTAGCTGCTGGCGCAGGCATTAATTGCGGGTATGCGCCCCAAAAATAATTTTGAGTGTTAGAATGGACCAATTTTGAATGAGTGCTGTTACAAATTATCCCAAAGACAATAGCGTTGGATTTTCAAATTACCGAAGTATCATCATACGCTCGGAATCCAGCTTGACGAGGATGAATAGTAGGACGGTGAAGCCCAACAAAGAGGACCCTCCGTAACTAATAAAGGGCAGGGGGATGCCGATCACGGGCACCATACCCACGGTCATACCGATGTTGACGAAGAGGTGGAAGAAGAGAATGGAGGCCACGCCATAGGCATAGATCCTACTGAAACGAGAGCGTTGCCGTTCGGCGATCATGACGATCCTGACGAGCAGGAGTGCGAATAATCCGATGAGGAAGAAACTACCCATGAAGCCGAATTCTTCGCCTATAGTACAGAAGATGAAATCGGTATGTAGCTCGGGTACGAAAGAGCCTTTGTTTTGTGTGCCTTGTAAATAGCCGCGTCCCCACAAACCACCCGAGCCGATGGCGATCTTACTTTGGTTGAGGTTATAGCCTATACCCCTACGATCTTCTACTAAGCCCAGCAGTACGCCGATCCGGTTTCTTTGGTGGGGTTTAAGAATGTTATTGTAGGTATAATCTACGGTAGATACGAATACGGCGGAGGCGAAGATGAAGGTGGTTAAATAATTAGGCAGCTGCTTAAAGCTGAAGGATAACATACCGAAGAACAGCGCACAGCCACCAAAAACAGCAAGCTGTGTGGTAGGGGGTAAGGCTAAGTAGTAGCTGATGCTTCCGACTATTAGTAGTGGTAGGGCATAGGTGAGTATGTCTCTGATGTTTTTTCGTCTGAAGTAGAGCAGTACGATTCCTGTGACCATAGTTAAGCCGCCTAGTAGGACATAGAAAGCGGGTATGCCATAAACGGGAACAGTGATTAAACTAAGTATGAATAAAATGACGCAATACGCTCCTAAAAGCAAAAAACCTCCAGAAAGTCCCTCTCTGTAAAGCACCAGTATCAGTGCGGTGAAGACCAATGCGGACCCTGCATCACCCTGTAATAAGATGAATAGCATGGGTATGATGATGAGCGTGGCCGCAAAGAGCTGTTGGGCGAATTCGGTAATGCCCCGTTTAAAGGAACTGAGGTATTTGGCCAAGGCCAGACAAGTGGCGAATTTGCCTAATTCGGCAGTTTGGAGGTTGAAAAAGCCAAGGCGTATCCAAGAGCGGGAACCAGATATTTCGCTTCCTATGAAGAGAGTGGAGAAGAGCAGCAAAAGCACTGCTCCGTATATAATGTAGGAGAAACCCGTGAAAAAGCGAGTGTCGAATAATTGAATAACAGCGGCCACTAAGAGTGAGATACCCACGAATATCACCTGCTTACCATGAGAACGGGCAAGGTTGAATAAACTGGGGTTAGACTCGTCGTAAGTAGCGGTATAGATGGCCAGAACACCTGTTCCTACCAGAAGGAGGTAGATCAGAATCGTGAGCCAATCGAAACTCGTTTTTTTGCTGGACATGTGTCGCTATAAGCAGAAGAAAGTGGTCAATATAAGCCGAGCGACAAGATAAAGAAAAATGTGTAGGAGAGTGCGTAAGCAGCGGGAAAGGGGGATTTAATAAGAGGTAAATCACATTAGATAGTAGATCGTATCATCTAATTGGAAGTAAGAAATACTACCATCTTCGGCTAGGTAAAATTCCAGCTTGCCTAAATCATCGCCTTTCACTTTGATGCGCAAAACCTGTTCAGCTGCTGCACGATCTGTTTTGCTTGGTTTACTGAAAGCGATATCGCTGATCTCATAACGACTATTTAAGCCATTATCACTTAGGATCAGCTCATTATCCACAAAGCGCAATTGGAACTTCCGGCTGTAGGCGATTTTTTCTTTAACCGCTACAGCAGCAGAAGCACCAGATCCATCCCGTCTCATTTGGTAGGGCGCTATCGTTAACTCGTGCAAGTTTTCCGCACTCGTTATATTAATTTTCTCTTGTGAGGTGAAGAAATGATATTCTTCCACTAATTGTGATTCTGATTTCGTGGGTAGGCTAAAGGTATACTTACCCCATTTGTCAGAATAGAAATAGATCAACTGTACAAAGTTGCTTTCGTCAGTAATGATCTTCAATTTGGCTTCTTCTGTCGTTTCCGGATCAACTAATTTGAAATCGAAACCCGTTTTACTGGCAGCACTAGAACTGATCTCTAAACTCGTCAGTTCTGCTATCCCTTTAAAATCGACCACAGTCTCATGAATGTGGATGCGCACTTGATTAGGCGAGATGTTCGATTCAGCTTCAGTGCCCTTTGCCATAGAGGCGGGAATGAAAACACGGTCACGTAATTGAGCCATATGCTGAAAGCGGCAGTCTTTACGATAAGTGTAATCACTTGTACCTGAGCCTGGGTCGGCACAAAGCTTAGCTGTGCTGAACAAGCTGATGAAGAATAAGAAGAATGCTATGTTGAAAAAATACTTCATTTCCCTTGGGTAAAACGGTGTGGTGTGGTGCTATTATTAAAACGAACTAAGACCATGTGCAAGTGCTATCTTGGTTTCAGCTCAGGCAAGCAAAGCTTGGCCGTGGGATTGCTGCGCATGCGAGTACACAAAGGCACATCGCCATTCAGCAAATCAGGGGGTAGATTAAAACAGGGAAGTATTATAGACTAGTCATCATCAACAAGACGACCGTCTGAAACAAGTAGGGAAGTGTTGGTGAGTTTGCTTAAGGGATCAGCACTCACCTTCGGGAAAATTCTTTTGGGTAGGACACAGTAAAAAGTCATTTTACTGCAATAATTATTTAGAAAAATCCATGCCAAAGACCCTGAATAAATGAATATGACTAAAAAAATCAATAGAAACTTGACTAGCATTTGTTTGTTGTTGTAGAAGTGGTGATGAGCACTTCCGACTTGAAAAAGGAGAATACTTGTATGGGCTACAACTACTCTACTTTACGCTAGTACTGTATAAGATGTTACGAAGCTCGATGAAGTTTGAGAGGCAGTTTGTTGTTTAAGTAATTGATTATCAAAAGTTAAAGTTTGATCGTGCTTATAAGTAAGTGCTTGAATAAAGTCCATCAGTACACATACATCAAGCCCAGTTCCACATAATCCGCATCACCGTAATGCGTCTTCAAATGCATACCCAATTTGAGCTGCTTATCATTTTTAAAATGATCCCCTAACACATTACACTGTACACCCACTTTAGCATAGAGTGCTTCCTTAGGTAAAAAGGGATCGTACACATAATAACCAAGAGAGAATAGGGCAGAAGCACGCCCCAAGAAAAGTTCATAGGCTGTGAAAGGAGCTACCTTAAGTGCGGAAAGATGTTCCTTACCTGCTTCAACCGCCACATGATGAACACCAAAAAAATAAATGCTTCTATAATAAGCCGCTTCAGCACCCAAGAGAAGCTGTCCGCGTAGTCCGGTGCGTTTCGTTAAAAAAACATTGGCAATGTAGACCGAGTATTTAGGGCCAAGACTGCCCTCGAAACCATGCCCCAAATAAAAACCAGGGCGTATTTTTTTATTGAAAAGGTGTTTGATGCCCTCTTGAAATCGGTCTGTATTCTCCGCTTTGGGTCTGTAACGAAGACCCAAACCATAAGCAGGCACATTGATGCCCAAATTCGGTGGCTGCGTCTTCGCATTACTAAAGTGCGTGAAGCTCAGCCTGCCCTCTACTGACCAATTTTCATGCAATCGCCATTCCGCACCGATCGCCAACTGCGTCACATTGTTGATATGGCTGCCGATCACATTATTCACCGGGTTATTTACCGCATCAAAAGGTCTGTTCAGCCATGCGAAACCCACCCCCAATTGGTAATTGATGTGCAGTCTTTTGATCCGAGAGACAAAATTGATCCACGGAACCACCCCATAAGCTTGCCCGAAAATTTCAGGATCTCCAAATCGAGCATACATGCCCGTCACACCCACCCGAGGGTAAAAGAACCAGGATTGCCAAGCACGACTCCCATTCGTCTGCACCCTATAACTCAACTCAAACACATTGCTACTTTCCGTCACCTCCGGTAAAAAATTCGGGGTGTGCTTAAAAATCGTTCCCCGAGACCAGTTAAAACCGAAAGTCGCCCGTCCGTCTTGTACAGGTCGCCCTAATTTATTTAACAAGTCAAGCTTAGTCCGCCCTTCTTCCGTCGCACTCATTTTCAGGCTTTGTGCCTGCACCTGCATTTGCGAAAACAGACATAAAAACAGGAGTACGCATAGCCACATAAAACGACATTCAAAATATCGCTTTTGAAACACTACTTTTGCCTTATTATGTATCATCGGTGTCACGAACAGCAAGATACATAGAGAGAAGCGTTATTTTTATTTTATGGCGCATGCCCGCAATAAAAGGCTGCGCTCTCTTATGTAAGAAGATCGACGTCGAGCAGGTCATCTCATGTCTCGAGTCTCATGTCTCGGGTCTAAGAAAGCGCAGCCTTTCACTGCGTCCACCGGGCTATCCGTTCTTATTAAGCGCACTGCCTGTCGGTTC
>JAHDGT010000372.1 GCA_020631675.1 Bacteroidota bacterium | reverse complement strand
GAGCAATGGACTGAAAATCCATGTGTCGGCGGTTCGATCCCGCCCCACACCACATAATTAAAAAAGCCTGTAAGCAAATGCTTACAGGCTTTTTTGTTTTATTCGTTGTTGTAGACCACCGTATAGTGGGCGACCACAAGGAATCGCCCTTACTAAGTTAAGGTGTATTGTATATATTTATCTACGGCAGAGCATTTCCGCTTCGGAAACACCTTTACCGAAGTTACTGATACCACTACTTAAGAAATCACGGAAGTTATCTACGGAGGTGTAACCTACGGACTCTTTCTTCAACATTTTTTCATTGTGGTCTAAGAGTACGTATTTAGGCTGTGAGTTACTCTGAAAGCAATTGATCTGCATCTGCGCCCATTTATCGCCTACCGTGACGACTCTCTTTTTCTTGCCTTTGCTGTCTACATAATCGTATTGGTCATCAGCTTTTAGCTCTTTTTTCTCATCTACGTAGAGCGATACCAATACAACATCTTCTTCCAGTACTTTCTTCACGTCTTCAACGCTCCATACGTTTTCCTCCATACGTCGGCAGTTCACGCATGCCCAGCCGGTAAAGTCGATCAATAAAGGTTTACCTGTTGCTTTGGCTTTTGCCAAACCTTTTTCATAATCGTGCATACAAGGCAAGCCCAGCGGACAGTGGTCGCCATCATCACCACAGGTGTAGCTGTAGAAATCTGGTGGCGGGAAGCCACTGATCAAGCCTAAAGCGTTACAAGGCACGCCATATAGCAGATAGCCACAGAATGCGAAAGTAATCGCTGCTAAGCCCAAGCGCATGCCACCCAGCTTTTTAACAGGCGAATCATGCGGGAATTTGATTTTAGCTAAGAAGTATAAGCCCAATAAGAAGAAGCAGATGAACCAAATAATCAAGAAAGTCTCACGCTTTAGCAAGCCCCACTGCATGACCAGATCCGCATTAGATAAGAATTTGAAGGCGAAGGCCAATTCTAAGAATCCTAGTACCACCTTGACGCTGTTTAACCAGCCACCTGATTGTGGTAAAGAGTTCAAATAACTAGGGAATGCCGCGAAGAAGGCGAATGGGAAAGCCAATGCTACCGCAAAGCCCAGCATACCCAGTGCAGGACCCATGATACCGCCCTGAGCCGCCTGTACGATCAAGGAGCCGATGATCGGACCCGTACAAGAGAAAGATACTATAGACAGCGTTGCTGCCATAAAGAAGATGCCCATCAAACCACCACGATCGGCTGCTTGATCGGCTTTATTAGCCAACCAAGTTGGCAGCTGTATCTCGTAGTAGCCAAAGAAAGAAAATGCGAAGAATACGAAGATCAGGAAGAAGGCAATGTTCACCCAGGGATTGGTGGCGAACTCATTCATAGCGGTGGCCCCAAAGACCAGCGTAATGAATACCCCAAGTCCTACATAAATACCAATGATGGACAAGGCGTACAATGTTCCGTTTCTAATACCTGCAGCTCTGGTTTTACTACTCTTGGTAAAGAAACTTACCGTAAGTGGGATCATTGGAAATACACAAGGCGTAACCAAAGCCACCAAGCCTCCTAAGAAACCAGCAATGAAAATACCCCAAGGCGTTTTCTGCTCTTCTTGTTCAGGCGCATTATCGCTGCCACTCCCCTTCGCGAAAGGGTTCGTGCCTTTCATATCGCCCGCTGCTAAAGCAGCCGCATCATTGGCACTATCATCATTGAAAGCGAACTCTTCTACTGTAGGCTTTAAGCACTGCTTATCATCACAAGTTTGGTATAAGAAGCTACCGCTTAGTTTGGTATCTGGTGAGGCCAGCTTCACTTTTTGTTGGAAGCTTACCTCATCGGTATACTTCACCACATCCATTTTGAAGATGTTGTCGAACACCGCTTTGCGGTGCTCACTTACTTCTTCCACGCGATCACCGATTAAAGTAACCCCTTCACTTTTATCAAAAGTAAATTCGGTAGGCTCTGGCCCACCCTCACCAATATCTTGTGAGTATACATACCAACCCTCGTCGATCTTGGCGTTCACTTTCACTAAGTACTCGCCATTACCTAGGTCTTCTAAATCGTAAGACCATTTCACAGGATCCAACAAGCCACCCGCAGCATCGTCTTTCTTAGTATTCGGGTTGGGCGCGATGATGTTTTTGGCATCCTCCCCTCCATTTGATTTATTCTTCAGCCGATCTTTTAGCGCACCTTTTCCTTTTTTTTTACTGCCTTTTTTCTTCAGCTTGTCTTTCAAAGCTGATTTTTTGCTCTTTTTACCCTCTGTGGTATTCGTAGGTACGGCTTCTTTAGCTTTCTCTTCAGCTGCTCCTTTTACTTCTTTGGCAGGTGCGACTGTTGAGCCCGCCTCTGTTTTAGCTGGCGTAGAAGCTGCTGCACCTTTCAAAGCAATATCAAAATCATCCGATAGTTTCACGCAGCTCTCGTCATTGCAAGACATGAAATCTACGGGGATATTGAAAGAAGCATCGCCATTTGCTTTCACCTTGGCTACAAAATCCACCTCTTTTTTGTACTTGCGTACCATCATCTCGAAGATGGGGTCTATGCCCTCGATCACTTTTCCTTTTTCGGCTATTTTGCCTTCTAAGCTAACGCCTTGCCCCTTTGCCTCCTCAAAATCGAAAACAGTAGGCAATGGTCCGCCTTCCTCTAAATCTTGGGCATATAAATACCAGCCATCGTCAATAGACGCCTTGAAGGTCAGCTCGTATTCACCATTTCCTAAAGGCTTCACCTCTTGGGTCCATTTAACTGGCTCTACGATCTGCCCGAAGCTCATCAAACTCACACAGAGTAAAGAAAGCATCGCCAAGATCGAAGTGGGGCGAAATTGGAAAGTTAAAAATCGTTTCATGATCAAATACTTATCAAACAGTGTAATGATATTGTTACAACAAAATTAAGCGCAAAAAGCCCATATTTAAAATTCTTTAACGGGCTTTAACCGCATGTGAGGAATAGTTAAGGGTTTTGTGACATCTATATTATTAATAGCGCACTTAGAGCGTGTATAGATTTTTAATTTCTTTGTTATACATGCACTTTGCTCCCTCTCAGCATGATTAATGAGACAATTATCAATTTGAAAATTTGAAAATGCTTATACGCACAAGAGACATTTTCAAATTGGCTCATTGATAATTTTCAAATTTCATTATTCTCCTTTAAAATCCGCAGCACGTTTGCCTAGGAATGCTGCTACGCCTTCCTCGAAATCTTTTGTATCGCAGCATTCGCCGAAGGTGCGGGCTTCTACCCCATAGCCATCTACGCCAGGAGTAAAATGCGCATCTACACATTCTATTGTTTTAGCGATCGCGATCGGTGCTTTGCTGGCGATCTTAGTCAGTATCTCTTTGCAAGTAGACAATAAATCCGCTTGAGGTACGACATAGTTCACTAAACCCAAACGCAAGGCTTCCGCTGCTTTTATTTGATCGGCGGTCAGCAGTAACTCAAAGGCTTTGCCTTTACCAATCAATTGGATCAAGCGTTGTGTCCCTCCATAACCCGGCAATAAACCTAGATTCACCTCAGGCTGTCCGAAACGGGCATTTTCTGAGGCGACACGCATGTGGCAAGACATGGCTAATTCGCAGCCCGCACCTAAGGTATAGCCGTTGGTAGCTGCTATAACAGGTTTAGGATAGGTTTCAATTCTTCTGAAAATCGCTTGTCCGGCCAGACTCATTGCTTCGCCTTCGGCGGCGCTCATGCCCGTGAATTCGGATATGTCCGCACCTGCCGCAAAGGCTTTTTCACCTGCTCCGGTAATGATCACGCCTTTTACCGTCGCATCACTTTTGTGTGCTTGTAAAGCGGTATCTATTTCTACTAATAGATCACGGCCTAAGGCGTTGTACTTTTTTGGTCGGTTCAGGGTGATGGTCAGTATACCATCTGCGATTTCTGTGAGGATGTATTGAAAGGACATATTGTGGTTGCGTGTTTGCTTAGCTTGGCGTTATGGGGAATGGGAATTTCTATTGGGTAAGGTGGTATTCCGCATATTGGAATATGCTGTTTAAAAACTACCATCAAAAAACACTCGCGAATTTAACAGATCGTGGCAGACATTGCATTATGGTTGCCAAAGATGGTCGTCTGCAAGCTTAATAAGCTTAAGATTAAATAATGAAAAAAGCCCAGCGCAACACTTTAATCAAGTGTTATGCTGGGCTTGTATTACGTTCACTTAAGCAATTGGGCGATGTTGAATCACCCAATCTGTGATGTATTTTACAATATCTTCAGTACGTGTGCCGGGTGGGAACAACTCCCCTATTCCTTGCTCGCGCAAGACATTCATGTCTTCTTCGGGAATGATGCCTCCGCCGGTGAGCAGCACATCATCTAAGCCACGGTCTTTCATGAGTTGCATGACTTTGGGGAAGACGGTATTGTGCGCTCCTGATAGTATGCTGATGCCGATGGCATCCACATCTTCTTGCAGGGCGGCGTTCACTACCATTTCTGGTGTTTGGCGCAAACCGGTATAGATCACTTCCATACCCGCATCGCGCAATGAGGCGGCAATGACCTTGGCACCACGATCGTGCCCGTCTAAGCCCACCTTTGCCACTAATACCCGAATGGGACGATTTAGTTGAGACATGTGCTTGCTGTGCTTACTTGCGTTCGCAGATATAGGACATAAGATGTAAGACATAAGCTTTTCTGCTTGCGCAGATGTTCTTACCTAAAACACCTTAGACTCAATAACTGCTGTAAAAACCGTTCTACTTTATT
>JAHDGT010000371.1 GCA_020631675.1 Bacteroidota bacterium | reverse complement strand
TTCGCATAGCATTTACCAGCAACCGCATTTTGAGGCAAATCACCAATGGTCTGAGCCACTACTTGTACTGAAAAATGGCAGGTAAATAGTCCACTTAAAAAAGTGATCAGTAATGTCTTGATGTTCATAGTCATCATGTATTTGGGAGTGTTAAAAGATCAGGCTACTTATGTAACCCTTTGACGATGACAAAGGTATGCGCAGCCAAAAGCCGCTTTTGTTAATGCTTGGTTAATGAGAGGTTAAGAAGGTAGTATCGAATTAGAATGATTTATCTTCGTAAACGTTCCTGAAGCTCATCTATATTCAATTGAAACAAAAACCATTTCATATCGCTATTTTATTAGGCGTCATCGCATTCATCGCGCTGATCTGGGTGCAGTATGTCATGGTATCCAATACCTATCGCTTAGAGTATAAAGAGTTTAAAGTAACCCACTGGCACCCCCTTTTCGATGCTTACGAGCGTTGTTTGGATGGCGGGGTGCTCTACTCCAATGCGCATGAGTTGATAGATTCTATGGCGGTCAACTTTAAGGCTAATATGGATACCGTTTCTACTCGTAAAGGCAGTGAGCGAATGGTAGAGGAATTCGGTCAAAAGCTCATAACGCACTTACAAGCATTCGATGATACCGACGCTTTTCTGGACAGCTATAAGTCGGAAAACCTATTGCCCTCGGATATGGAAATGGAGTACGCCTTCGTTTTCAGAAGAATCGGCATTATGGTGTCTGATAGTACGGAGATCAATATTTTCAAGGACGAAGAAGGGCAAGCGTTACTGGGCAGCTTAGAAGAGGTCAATCCGCAAAACAACATCATGGACATGCGGACGGTAGTAAGAGGAAATACCCTTTTAAGCTACTCTTTTCATGTGGATACGCCATCTCGAAAATCCTTATTGCTGAAGCAAATGGGTGGCTTATTTGCCCTTTCCTTTATCAGTATCGCTGTTACGCTTTCCGCACTGCTGTACACCATTTACAATTGGCAACGGCAGAAGAAGTTGTCTGATATGAAGTCTGACTTCATTAACAATATGAACCATGAGCTGAAGACGCCTTTAACTACGGTCCTGGTAGCCAATAGCGGCTTAAAGCAATTGATGCAAAGTGATTTGCAAGAAGAAAAAAATGAAAAACAAGCCAAGCGTTTTGTCAATGTGATCGACAGGCAAACAAAGCGTTTGCAGGGCTTGATCGACCAAGTGCTTGATCTGTCTTTTATGGGTAAACAAGGCTTGCAATTACATTTAGAACCCATACCCCTGAATGCCTTAAGCGCAGCGATCATTAAAGACTTAGAACTTCGATACAAGGAACAAGAATGCCTCATTCAGTTCAGTGATACGGCTAGTGAAGATTTATCAATGGTGGACTTATTCCACTTTACTACGGTAATAAACAACCTTGTAGATAATGGTATCAAATACAGTCACTCGCCAGCCAAAATACTAGTCCGCACCTACAACCCAGACAATGCGCACATCTGTATAGCAGTAAGGGACGAGGGAATCGGTATATCCACCAAAGAAAAAGCTGCTGTTTTTGGTAAGTTTTACCGCTCTGAGCAAGCAGCCGAACATGGTGGGAAAGGGTTAGGGTTAGGACTGCATTTTGTTAAACAGATCATTGATGCCCATCAAGCTAGTATCAGATTAGAAAGTGAAGTAGATAAAGGCAGCTGTTTTACACTGACCTTCAAAATACATACTGATCACCCAAAATAAGCACCCATGAATCAGCCTACCTTATTATTAGTGGAAGACGATCATGATCTTGGCAATGTCATGTGTCAATATCTGGAAACACAATCATTCTCGGTCACACTTTGCAGAGATGGGAAAGCAGGACTTCAAGCTTTCAAAAAAGGCATCAATGCAAGTGGTCGCCCTTTTGATCTTTGCGTATTAGATGTGATGCTACCCAAGATGGACGGCTTCACACTGGCAAAAAAGATGAGTCGGTTTCAAGGGGAGATTCCCTTCTTATTTCTCACGGCGAAAGACCAAAAACAAGACCGTTTAAAAGGACTTGGTTTAGGGGCGGACGATTACATCACCAAGCCTTTTGAAATTGATGAACTGGTATTGCGCATTCAAAACATCTTACGTAGAACCAGTGCTTTCTCTACTTCTAAGCAAAATATATATCGCATTGGGGAGATGAGTTTTGAAAGTGAAAATTTACTGCTACGCTCCAAGGCTCAAGACCGTAGGTTGACTTTACAAGAAAGTAAGCTATTACAATACTTCATTGAACACCCCAACAAAATTTTAAAACGTCAAGAGATTTTACAAAGCATCTGGGGAGATGATGACTACTTCAATGGTCGCTCTATGGATGTGTTTATTAGTCGCCTACGCAAATACCTGAAAGAAGAAATAAGCGTACAAATTGAGACCATTCGCGGGGTGGGGTATCGGTTTAATTTTTCGCCAACTGTCAAATAAACGTCTAATCTACCCCATATTCAAAACAGAACGCATATTCGCCTGTTAGCTTGTAGATACCCCCATTATTCTATCCACAAGCATAATATTTATGATGCGTTCTTTACTCTTATTGTGCGTTATCGCACTATCATTCCCCCTTCATAACTGTTTAGCCGAAACCGAGATCGGCGGTGGTATTTTTGAACCTACTACTTTCTTCGCTTCAGAAAGTCCGTATATCGTAACCGAGGATCTGGTCGCTTTTCCTGGTGCGGATGTATACATAGAAGCCGGTGTAGAAATGCAATTCGCCGAAGGTGTGAAATTTGAATTCCGAGAGGCGGATCTTGCTATTCAGGGTTCCGAAGAAGCACCTGTACTATTGACTTCCACCTACTCCTCTCCTATTCCCTCGCAACGTTGGGCGGGAATCATTAATGAAGATGTAGAATCAGGCGGTGTCATTTTCGAATTGTCTCACCTGATCATTGAACATGCCGAAACCGGCTTGAACTACGGTGGTGGCTATGGGCAGCACAGCATTGACAATGTGGTGTTCAGAGATAATGGTACAGGTGTTTACGATGGCGGCCTGGGCTACAACTGGATCGAGATTTTCTACGGCACTTTCAGTAATAATGAAGTGGGTATGCGCGGTAGAATGTCGGCCTACTACTGCGAGTTTGAAAATAATGGGGTGGGCTTTGCCGACCCGATGACTTTCGGTGATTATTCAGATGGTGCGCGCGTACAAGAATGTAGTTTTACGAACAATGATGTTGGCATTGGTATTCAGGCAACCTTCGCTGTGAACGTTGCCATTGTAGACAATAGTACTTTCGTAGGCAATGGCAAAGGAATCGAATTGTATTGGGCGGATGTAGACGGCTGTCTATTCGCTCAAAATGAAGAGTTCGGCGTTTTTTCTCAGAAAGGTTACATCCGTAATTCTTTCTTTAATGATAATGGCATCGGCTATAAAAGCAGCATCAATCCTTACACCTTATCCATTTACGCTAATGAATTTGATGATAATGTCGTAGGTATACAAATGGAAGGTTCTGGTGCTTTGGTGTATGATAATTTGTTTTGTGGAAGCAGTGATTTTGACGCCGTTCTAAATACCAATGAAGCTGTTGATCTGAGTAATAATTGCTGGTGCTCCACGGATGCGGAATTCATCGCAACACGTATTTATGATGCCTATGATGATGTAGAACAAGGCATTTGCACCTATGAGCCTTTTGAGATCGAATGTGGCGCAACGGCACTCTATCCTGGTGATTTCAATAATGATGGAGAGGCGGATATGTTAGACCTCATGTTCTTGGGTTTCCGAATGGGACAGACAGGTCCGGCTCGTGAAGACGCTTCTAATATGTGGACCGCACAGGTAGCAGCTGACTGGGAAGATAGCTTTGAAAATGGAGTGAATTTAAAGTATGCGGATGGTGATGGTGATGGCATCATCACGACCAACGACGCGAGCTTATTAGCGGAATATTTCGGCATGTCGCACTATGTAGCGAGTGCTATGCCTCACTTGACAAGCGAAGACGCTGCGGTAACTATAGAGATGAGCCCTGGTTTTGACAGCAGCACCAACAGCCTTTGGCTGGACATGGCAATGGACAGTGAGCTTGGTGATGTGGAAGGTTTATATGGTTTTACCGCAACACTAATGCTGCCCATGGAATGGATCGATGCAGAGCAGATCAGTTTGAGTTGGGCAGATTCTTGGCTGCTGTCTTCTGATTTATCTCCTTTAACTCATACACACTATGATCCAGCAAGCGGTCAATTAGAAATAGGAATATCAAGAACGGATTGGGCTGATGTTAGCGGACAGGGCAATATCGTTCGTTTGCATATTGGTTTGAATAGTGAGGGTATGGACATGATCGAGAGTGGCAGCGACCAGCTATACGTGACCCTAGAAGGTGGACAAGCTTTGAAAAGCGATACTCACTTCTTGAGCATGAATAATAGTCCGACACCCATCGTTTTCTTTGGATCAATATTGGGCTTAGAAGAGACAACAGCAACATCGGCTGACATCAAGCTATATCCCAACCCAACGAGTCAGGATCTATTCTTAGATTTTAGCTCTACAACAGAGATCAAAAGCATTCAGTTATACAATACCACAGGTGTTTTGCTGGCTAATTATGCAGCAGATAGCCGTCGATTCTCCTTGAGTCAATTCGAGCAGGGTGCTTATTTCTTGTTGATCGAAACAGCACAAGGACCGCTTATCCGCCCCTTACAGATCTTGCGCTAATGGGAAGGGTTTTGAATTTCCCGCACAAGGGATAGGAGTGGAAATGAGGTGGG
>JAHDGT010000370.1:2057-4791 GCA_020631675.1 Bacteroidota bacterium | reverse complement strand
GTACAAAAGCGTATTGCCGAAGTGTTTTATTTAGTTAAACTACACCACCTGCTCTTCCATGCGCTGTTGCTCATACAATTCAAAATACCGCCCTTTGGCTTTTAATAAACTTTCATGGGTACCGCGTTCAACGATTCGCCCCTCTTCTAAAATAATGATCTGGTCAAAATTCATCAGTGAAAAAATGCGGTGTGTAATAATGATCGAGGTTCTACCCGACATGTACTTATCCAGCTGACTTAATATTTCGTGTTCTGTGCTGGCATCAACCGCGCTCAAGCAATCATCTAAAATGAGCATCGCGGGGTCTTTGATCAAGGCCCTTGCTAAGCTGATGCGTTGCTTCTGACCACCACTCAGCGTTACCCCTCGTTCACCTACTATGGTCATGGTCTTCTCTGGCAGGCTATTGATCTCATTCCAAATGGCTGCCTGTTGAGCGGCCAGTTGAATGCGCGCATCCATCTCTTTCGCTTCCTCAACGGAGCTGTCTAATGAAGCACTTTCCGCCGTCAAACCAAAACGGATGTTATTGTGTACGGTATCACTGAACAAGAAAACATCTTGCGGCACATAACCAATTTGGCGACGTAGGTCTGTCAGATCCAATTGATCCAGCACTTGCCCGTCGATACTGATATTTCCCTCACTAGGGTCGTATTTACGTACCAGCAGATCCGCGATAGTGGTTTTACCAGAGCCCGTATGACCGATGATAGCCATGCTTTCACCCGCCTTCAAATGGAAATTCACATCTGTCAAAGCCTGAATGCCCGTATCCGGATAAACAAAAGTGACATCTTCAAAACGAATCTCGCCTTTCATTTCATCAATAGACAGCTCACCACTTACTATATCAGGTGCTTCCCCTAAAAACTCATTGATTCGTTTTTGTGATGCTGCCGCTCGCTGTATAATAGAAGCCACCCAGCCAATAGACGTCACCGGCCAAGTCAACATATTCACATAGATCACGAACTCTGCGATATTACCCGAAGTAATGTAACCTGCGATCACCTGTTTACCACCTACATAGATGGTCAGAATAACACTCAGACCGATCAATAGCAACATCAAAGGGTAAAACAATGCCTGTACTCTTGCCAGCTTCAAAGAACGCTCCTTATAGGTCTCACTTTCCGTATCAAAATGTGTATTTGTAGCCCGTTCCTGCGCATAAGCTTTCAAGACCCGTATACCAGAAAACGACTCCTGTGCCACATTGGTCAAACCAGACAATTGCTCCTGAATTTCTTCTGATCGCTTATTGATGATCGTATTGACGTAATAGATGGATATGGAAAGCAAGGGTAAGGGTAAAAGCGCATAAAAAGTTAGAGTGGGGTTCACATTGATCATTGTCAACACCACAATAAAAATCAATACGGTCAGATTGATACTGTACATGATCGCCGGTCCCAAATACATGCGCACTTTGCTTACATCTTCCGTGATCCTGCTCATCATATCACCTGTGCGGTGGCGTTTGTAAAAAGCCGTGCTCAGTGCTTGATAATGCGTGTATACCTCATTGCGCAAGTCGTACTCGATCAAGCGCGACATCACAATAATGGTCTGCCGCATACAAAACATGAACAAGCCCTTGATCACTGCCAGGCTCAATACGATCAAGCCGAACAACAATAAAATACTACTGAACAGCCCGTAAAATTGCCCCTGTAAGTCAAAGCCGTCTAGTTGCTGGTAATAAGTGATGTTGTCTTTTACCAGATCAAAAGCATAGCGGATCACCTGAGGTGGTAGCACCCCGAACACATTGCTCGCCACCACGAACAGCATCCCAAGTATCAGTCGGTAGCGATACTTGAAAAAGTATTTATTCAAATGGCGAAGATGTCGCATATAGGTTACGTTATACTAATTGTTGATAAACTGCCATTCCCCTTTCCGCAACGGCTTCTTGCTTGTACTGCTGTGCATTTTCCCAGCCCTTCAATATCAAGTCCATACGCAAGGCACCATCAGTGGCCACTTGCTCTAAAGCATTTGCCATTTCCTCAGTATCAGTAGGCGATACGATCAATGCGCCACCTTCACCTGCGGTTTCCTCTAAACAGCTTCCGCTACAAGTGATCACTGGTATTCTACTGAACTGTGCCTCAATGATCGGCATGCCGAAACCTTCATAAAAAGAGGGATAAACAAAAGCGTGCGCACATCTGTACAAGGGTACTAAATGGGCATCTGGCACATGTCCCAAGAAGATAACCTGCTTGCCCATTTTATGTTCAGCAACAAAGGACTTTAAACGCTGTGCCTCCGTACTTTGTTCGTCGCCCACGATCACTAATGGAAGGGATAATCTATCTTTCAACTGCTGTAAAGCTCGAAGTACCAGCTGTACGTTTTTACGCTCATGCAAACCGCCTACATAAAGTACATATTGCTCAGGCACTTTATAGGGCATTTCGTATTCTTCCTGCATGAACATACCATGCTGTAAAAACAACTGATCCTGATAAGCATAAAAGCGTGCATCGCAAGGGGGGGGTATCTGTACCAACTTATTGTTATCAAATCGAAAAAACTCAATCAGATCCTGCTTGCTGCGCTCACTGATCACAACTACCTTATCGGCAACTGTCAAGGCATGTTGCCACTTGCGTTTATAGCTTATCCGATCAAAAAAGGGAAACCATTCCGGGTGCCGCATATAGATGCTGTCATGCATCGTCACCACACTTTTCGTAGCCTTGGCTTTTTTAATGTTTCT
>JAHDGT010000370.1:0-1957 GCA_020631675.1 Bacteroidota bacterium | reverse complement strand
CCCCTAACAATCCGATCCCCGATCGCACATTGTAAACATTTCTTCTGACTGCAATACTGTTTGTACAATTGAATCAATGCCTGACTATCATGGGCATTTTCAGATGTGATATTTAACTGCTCCCAGAAAGACAGAATATGGTTTTTCTCGCTGGGCAGTTGCCGCATAAAGGAAAGTGCTTGCTCTCTTAATGAGCGATCCCCTTGCTCTTTACCATAGAGAAATAGCAAGGGGATGATGCTATTGATGAGCAGTCGGTCAATGCTGTTTTTGCCCATTTTCTTTCTCATTTTTCGTGTGGCTTCTTGCTCGAAACGGTAATGCGTATTCCAAAAATCAGAAGCCTGTACTTGAAATAAAGCACGCAGGCTATCTAGATCGCGAATGTGTTTGAGTTGTGGGAATAGCTCGCCATGTTGGTGAAGAAAAGCTGCCAGTTGAGCAATGCGTACACTAGGGAAATTGCTAGGTCTGAGTTTGGCGAATTTGAAAATGTGTCCTTGTAAGGGACTCAATTGGTATTTATGCTGTAGGGCTTGGTATTGGGACCATAAGAGTAGAGTATACTTATTGCTGTCACAGTTCTCCGCATTTAACAGACCAGACTGACCAAAGAGTAAAGCCTCTAATAGCTGTTGATCATGTCGGTGTTTTCTAATGATCTTATAGGGAATGGAGCGGGCTAATAATTCAAAGGGCAATTGATTGACGTGAAGACCGAACGCACGAAATAAGAAGATATAACAGACTTGCTCCCAGTCGTTTTTGTACTGCTCTAATGCTTTTTTTATGGCTTTGGTCTTATCTACCAAGCGTTCAACTGCTAAGCGTTCTATCCAATGCCTAATGGTAAAGTCATTGACATGTGAGATCAGACGTCGGCAGGGGATTTTGTTCGAGTTTAGTTGCAACTGCTCGTAGCGAACTTCCATATGATCTGGGTAACGCCCTTTTAATTGAAGGGTAGGAATAGGCGTGCCATCCTTTCGCCTGATGGTTTTATCGTTTTCGTAGACGATGTGCAGCACGATATTATCATAAGCTGGATCGGTATCATGTCCGTGCTTATACCAATCTGAAGCGATGGTATGAATTTCGGCATTACCGGCCCAAAGGGTATCGTTTATGCGGAGGCGCATATTGAAGATATCGGGTCCGGCATTGGTGTTCAGCGTTCCGGGATGAATGATCTCTAATACTTCGCCATTAGTGCTGACCAATTGTCGGTTTTCGTAGAGGCGGTATAGCCAGATGTAACTTAAGAAATCTTCTGTCATGATGTTTCTAATTAAAAAAGCAGCTTCAAACTCATAGGCTCGAAGCTGCTTTGCTTTGTTACCCTCACTTATAAGGTACGTGAGAACAAAGATTTTCCCGAAAAGGGCGAAATTTTTTAAATCGCATCAGACAGGCTGGTGAATGTAAAGTCTCGAATCTTCATAGGTGGAACAAGGTTACCATTAATACGGATGGGTCTACCCATGGCTTCGATATTATTCAGCATGATCACCGGACTCTCATTGAAGCGGAAGTTTTTGACCGGGTATTTGATTTTACCATCTTCGATGTAGAAGGTGCCATCACGAGTTAATCCGGTATAGAGTAGTGTTTGTGGATCCACAGAGCGGATGTACCAAGTACGGGTTACCAAGATGCCTTTCTTGGTGTTTTTGATCATGTCTTCGGTGCTTTCCATTCCGCCTTCCATGATCATATTACCCGGCCATGGAATAGCTTCTACGCCTTTTTCATTGGCCCAGAAGCGAGAGTAGTACATGTTTTTCACCACTCCCTTATCGATCCAAACCGTTTTACCACGTGGGCGGCCATCACCGGTCCAAGTGGAGGCAGGCACTTCTGCATTTAGCGGGTCTGAATAGATGGTTACTTTTTCGTCAAAAAGCTTTTCACCTACCTTACTACCTCCTCCTTTTTTAGATAAGAAGCTTCTGCCCTC
>JAHDGT010000369.1 GCA_020631675.1 Bacteroidota bacterium | reverse complement strand
AATAATTAATGGTTTGCTGTTCTAATTCGGCCGGTTCTTCGCGGAAATTGTATTTCTGACCGCGTAAACGAGGGGTGAAACCCGCTTCTAGGATGGTTTCTTTCAAGCCGTTAGAAGTGAAACGATGTGGTGCGCCCGCTGCCGAAACCACATTCTCCTCGATCATGATCGAGCCCATGTCGTTCGCGCCTGCATGAAGGCAGATCTGCGCTACTTTTTTACCGATGGTCAACCAAGAAGCTTGGATATTAATGATGTTATTGAGCATGATGCGGCTCAAAGCGATCATACGCACATACTCATCACCTGTGACCTCATTGCGAATATCGCGGATGCGGCGGAGCATGGTTTTTTCATCTTGATAAGGCCAAGGAATAAAGGCGAGGAAACCATGTGCGTCAGCAGGTTTTTCTTTTTGCACATCTCTTAAGTAGACCAAATGCTGCATGCGCTGTTGGATGGTCTCTACATGACCGAACATCATGGTAGCAGAGGTGGTGAGGTGAAGCTGGTGAGCGACACGCATTACTTCTAACCATTCATCCGCATCGCACTTGCCATTGGCAATGATGCGGCGTACCTCATTATCTAAAATTTCTGCTCCTGCACCTGGTAATGAATCCAATCCCGCATCGATCAATGCTTCAAGCACCTCTTTGTGGGAGCATTTATCAATTTTCGCGATGTGGGCGATTTCTGGCGGACCCAAGGCGTGAAGTTTCAGCTCTGGATACAAACGCTTTAGTTCTCGGAAGAGATTTGAATAATAATCGATCCCTAAATCCGGATGATGCCCGCCTTGTAATAGCAATTGATCACCACCGTAGCGGAAAGTTTCTTCGATCTTTCGCTTGTAGGTGTCTATATCGGTGATATACGCTTGATCGGCGAATTTGGGGCTTGGCGGAACGAAGAAATTGCAGAATTTGCAGTTGGCCACGCAAACATTGGTGGTATTCGCGTTCCGGTCGATCATCCAAGTGACGATGCCGGGTGTGTCTTTCTTATGGTGTTGGCGAAGGGCATTGCCTACATACATCAATTCGGCTGTATCGGCATGCTCAAATAAATGTACGCCTTCTTCTACTGTGAGATCTTCTAAGCGAAGGGCTTTTTGGAGTAATTGAAGGGTGTCGCTACTCATATCAAAACTATTTCGGACAAAGTTACACACAAGATAACCTTAATCAACTCAATTTTGTTTCAAAACTTTCAATAAAAACTGAAAACAAGACATAAAAAAAACGAGCGATGCCGGTACCATTTCCCCCCAGATCAGGCCCGTATCGCTCGTAAGCAAAACTTGGGTAAACCCAAGTAATGTAATCTTAACGCTTCGTTGGCAAATTTCGTTGCCTTGAAAGTGTTAAATTTTCACTTATTTTTTTGCAGCAGCTTTCGTAGTCGTTTTACGAGTAGTCGCTTTCTTAGCTGCGGGCTTTTTAGCAGCGGCTTTTAACTCACCTTCTAACTCTTCGATGCGAGATTTTAAGCCGTTCACATCAGCACCTTTGATGAAGTCGAATTTAGCAACTACGTCTTCAACTAATTTGTTGAATTTGCCTTCGATGTCCTCACGACGAGACTCATTGTCTTTCATGAATTCATCAACGAACTTCTTGCCCTCTTCTTTAGACAATTTACGCTGATCAACTAATTCGTCGATTAATTTCTGAACACGGTCAGCAGCTAAAACAGCGGCACCTACGCCTGTGTACAATAGTTCTTTTACTAAGTTAGCCATAATGGATAGCTTTTAAAGTGTATTAAATGAAAATAAAATCAAAATAAGAGGTCTTGAAAAGGCTCATCCTCTTTTTTAAGACAAACCCAAACAGAATGTTTTATTCGTTTTGTCAAGACGAGTATATAGGCATCAGTAAATGTGCCAAAGCAATATTTCCATTAAAATTTGAACAGATCGTCACACACAAACACTTGTTAGTGACAGAATGTTGTAAAATAGGGGCTTATCTACTGTAATTAATCATAATTTCAAAAGATTCATTGACAGTTACGAACGCCCGTAAGTGACAGCAAACTAGTGATTGATCGTCAGTTTTCACCTATTACGCCTAGCCCGAACAAGGCAAAATCATATTTTACGGGATCCTTAGGGTCAAATTCACGAAGTGCGGCGCTTAGCTCCAATACGGTTTTCCAATCGCGCTGTTTTCTTTGAATGAGTTGATACTTACGGGCAACCCTGTCCACATGCACATCTAGCGGGCAAAGCAATTGCGCTGGCGAGATGTTTTTCCACAAGCCGAAATCCACCCCTCTATTGTCTTGTCTGACCATCCAGCGTAGAAACATGCATAGGCGTTTGCAACTGGAATTACGAGCTGGTGTAGACACATGTTTTCGGGTACGTTGAGGAGCGAGTGGGTCATTGAAAAACAATTCATGGAAGCCGATCAAGGCCGGTCCAATATGTGTATCATTTTTACATAAGAACTGACTGAATGCAGTTTCTAAGCTTTCATTTTGCTGGTAATAATTTTTGAAAAAGTGCAAAAAGTATAAGGTATCCGTCAGCTGGAAAGTGCGGTGTTTAAAGTTTTCAAATCGCGTCAAATCTTTATCCTCATACTGCGTGATGAATTGATGAGGGGCATTATCCATTAAATCTATCAGCTCTTCGCACTTATTAATAATAGTGGCCCGCCTGCCCCAAGCCAGCATCGCTGCCCAAAACGCAGTGATCTCTATGTCTTGAAGTTTACTAAAGCGGTGCGGTATACCTACAGGATCATCCTTAATAAAATCAGGTTTGTTGAAGTTGTTGCAGGCATTCTCCAGCAAATCATAAACAAGTTGTTGTTCTCTGTTCATTGAGGAAAGATAGCACTTAGATGCGGATCAGATGAAAAACTTTAAACTACCTCAGAGCGTGTAAAAGATTTCTTTTTAACACAATAAACAGATTGGTAATCTGTTTGACAGATTTGAATATTTAAAGTACCTAAACGCAACAAAGTTGCAATGCTTGCATTGTAATTTCGCGATTAGGCACACATGCCTAACTCATCGTAACCGATAAAGTATACCATAAACAATGTCCCGTACATTCTCTCGTTTATTCACGCTTTTATTAGCGGCTGCTTTTATGCCTTTTACGCTTTCCGCCCAAGAAAGTACTTTTGAAAAGGTAGTTAGCATTTTTGAAACCAACTGTTCCAGCCCTTATTGTCATGGCGGATCGAACCCCTTGAATTTAACAGGTGATGCCAATGCTATCTTTAATTCTTTAGTTGGGGCAACACCTACTAATCCTGCTGCTGCCGCAAAAGGCAACTTATTGGTAGACCCAGGTTACCCGGACAATAGCTACTTATTCCGTAAGGTCAACAATGGTCTATACGATCATACAGAAGCTTTGGAAGTAGCAGAGGGTAACCCAATGCCCAATGCTGTTGGCTTGAGTAATGTGGACACCGAATTGATCCGCCAATGGATCTTATTAGGTGCGCCTGAAGAAGGAGAAGTAGATGACTTGGCCGCCATTGAAGATTTTTATGCTGGCGATGCTTTGGAAGGAGTGGAACCATTAGACCCACCAGCTCCAGAAGAGGGTTTTCAGGTCTATATGGGACGTGTTTTCTTACAACCTGGAGAAGAGCGCGAATATTTGAAAAAGCAAATCGTGCCTCTTGGTGATAGTTTAGAGATCGTAGGTATTCACGTTCGTATGAACACCTATTCTCACCACTATGCGGTTTCTAAATTCATTGATTCAGAAGCTGCTGAAGGCCAGCCAGAGGGCATGGTTCCGGTTGACAATTTGTTGGATCAGATCGATTATTTCTTAAGTTCTGAGTTCGTAACAGGTGGTCAGTACTGGGAAACGATCTACGAAATGCCGGAGAATACAGCTTATCGCTGGGAAGACGAGCCGGTCTTGAACCTGAATTACCACATTAAAAACTACAGCTCTTTAGGTGTTTTACCTGCCGAAGCTTACATTAATTTCTATACCCAGCCGCGCTATACAGCCGAATACGCCTTGGAGGCAGCAACGGTATCTTATGGCATGACGAATGAAGGTAGTAGTCCTTTCGACCTACAGATCGAACCCAATGCGACGGATACTACTTTCACTATGCGCTGGGTAGATGAGGAGAGTACAGATGATCTGCACATTTTCATGCTTACCCCGCATACCCACCAGCTGGGTGTAGACTATGATATGTACCTCAGTGATGCCGATGGTAATAAAGGTGAGCAAGTGCTAGAGGGTTTTTACGACCCTACCCACACTTTTGACCAAGGTTATTATGACTATACCCACCCTCCTGTTCGCTTATTCGAACCTTTGATGACCATCAAGGAAAATGAGGGTATGATCATGGAAGCGACCTACAACAACCCAACTGATGAGGTGGTGACCTTCGGTCCAACCACCAATGATGAGATGTTCATCGGTTATGTGATCTACTATAGAACACCCGGACTTATTGATGGGATAGATGCGGAAAACACCGTCTTGGAAAACACTTCTTTAAGTGCTGTGCCTAACCCTTATCAGGATCAAACAAGCATACAGTTCAATTTGAATGAAACCGCTGATGTGAACCTACGCGTATTCAACAGCTTAGGTCAAGAAGTGAGCGTCTTGTTCAATGGTACACTTCCGGCGGGTAAGCAGCAGTTGCCTTTCAATGCTATAGAAAGAAATCTTCCAGCAGGCGTTTATGTTGCCAAGCTTACTGTAGATGGGCAAGAAAGCAGCATTAAACTCATGCATGTCGATTAATATAAAATAGATCGTTCCCAAACGTTCTGCACACTTCACCTACTAA
>JAHDGT010000368.1 GCA_020631675.1 Bacteroidota bacterium | reverse complement strand
GTACCCGTTTGAATCTCAGCAGCATTAGGTTCTTTATTGAACTTCGCCTTTTTAGCTGCTGCTATAGCTTTATTCCGTAAAGTAGTACTTGAAGTAGTAGAACCCGCAGAAGTATATTGCGCATCGATCACTTTACCGTTACGATCCACCTTGATTCGGAGAACGATTTTCCCAACTTCCTGAGATGCGTCTTTAATGTCAGGAATGCTGATCAATCGTCGACCCGATAAGCTGAAGCCCACACCGCTATTTCCTGTTGCGGTACTGGCTGAGTCACTACTGTTGTTATTGCTGGGAATATCTACTGAACCCATTTTGCCGCCTAAGTCGCCAGCTTCACCGGTATTACCCTGACTGCTGCTATTGTTCTTGGTATTGCCCTTGAACAAAGCATTCTGGTCAATTTTGGGCTTTTCCTCTTCTTTCTTCTCTGGCGCGGTTTCTTTTTTCGTTTCGCTTTCTACTTTGCGATCTTCTGTTTTCGTTTCTTCTTTTTTAGGGGTGTCTTTCTTCTTGGTGTCTGTTTTCGGCTTATCCGTATTTTTCTTCTGCTTCTTCTTTTTGTCTTCCTTCTTCGTGTCTTTGCTCTTCTTCTTATCAGCCTTTGGTATAGAGGGAGCTTTCTTGTCTTTTACCGTCTGTATCTCATTGTCAACGACAGGCTGTGGGTTTTGTGGTTGAGATTCCGGAGAACTCTCAGAGACCGCTTCACTGGTTTGAGCTTCAGCAAGTGAGGCACTAATAGCTTCGTCCGTACTAGGCTGCACCTCGCCAGAACCTTGGTCGCTGGTACCAAAGTTGATCAATATTCCTTCCTGCTCCAATAGCGGCGAGCTGGCACTTAAGCCGAAAAAGAAAAAGCACAGTAGTAGGATGAGGTGGAACAAAATCGTTCCGGCCATTCCTTGAGGGGATATGCCCTCTTCTTTCATGCCTTCTGATGGTGAGCTATATTCTTGCATGTCTGTCGGGTCGTATTAGTACACTATCACTATCTATTTCGACTGCCTCAAAGGGCTAAGGTTAAGCTAGGGTCAATTAACAGTTTTGTCAAGTGGGGTAGTGGCTAAGATCATCTGCGCATTGTCGATTTTCTTAACGATGTCCATCACCATGACCACCCTGCCCAATTCTCTTTCTTTGTCCGCGTATAAAATAACAGTTGGCTTCTCCATACCACTCAAAGCCGTTCTGATTTTACTGTCTAAATCGGCTTCGTCAATATCCTCTCCATCAACACGATAAGCTCCCTGTCTATTAATTTCAACGGACATGCTCTCTCTACGATCACTGATCGGCTGGGAGTCGGAACTGGGCAGCACCAAGTCCATACCGTTCGGAGTAATGAAGTTACTGGTTAACATAAAGAAGATGAGCAACAAGAAAATGATGTCGGTCAAAGACGACATATTGAAGTTCGGGTTCGCTCTATTGGATCTTTTCAAAGCCATGATGAATGATCTATTCGATTGGTGGAAGGATGGAGTAGGCTAATTTGTAGAGAGGAGGTATAATGATCCTCCTTTCCGATCAAATACGAGTCTGTTAACGAGCGGGCTCTTGTAAGAAATCCAAGAACTCTAAACTGACCGATTCCATCTTATAAATCACACGCTCTACCTGAGCTACTAAGAAGTTATAGGCGATATAAGCGATGATACCAATGGTCAGCCCTGCTGCCGTTGTGATCAAAGCCTGATAAATACCACCCGCCAACATGCCCGGGTCCACATTACTACCAGAGCTGGATAGTTCATAGAAAGCCGTGATCATACCCGTAACGGTACCCAAGAAGCCGATCATAGGGGCAGCACCAGCAATAGTGGCTAAGGTGGGCAATTGCTTTTCTAAACGCAGCAGTTCTACCTTACCTACATTATCGATCGAAACCTGAATGTCATTCAGCGGTTTTCCTAGGCGCATGATTCCCTTTTCAACCATACGAGCGATAGGGGTATCCGTATTTCTGCACAGATCTTTCGCCGATTGGATATTGCCGTTCAGTATGTTCTGACGTATGCGCTGCATAAAATCATCATCTACCTGCCCCGCATTCTGTATGGCGATGAACCTGGAAATGAAAATATAAATAGAGATCAAGGATAAGATCAATAACGGAATCATAAATGGCAGTGATTCCGGCTGAAAGATCAACTGGTAAAGTTTGAGATTCCTAGTGGTCTCTTCTACAGCTGCACCGCCTGTTTGTGCGGTCTGGATCCAAAATGCTAAAGACATGAACATTACGGAGATTTTTGTGGTGTTGCTCGGTATTATCTTCTTAACTAACGGTAGGAAAGAACTTAGATTGTTCGACTTACCTTATATAAGAGGCGAAAATAAGCTTTTACAATGGAACACAAAACAGCTTTTTTTTCCTGCAAAATTGCCATAGCTAAACGGATACCCTATCTTTAGCATGTTTTAAGGTGAATGTGAGATGACATAAGTTCGACTTCTGTCGAACGGTCATCTCTTTTTTACTTTGGTCAGTAATGTGAAATGGAAGCGAAAACCACATCCCTATACATCAAAAACATGGTCTGCCCACGCTGTATAAAAGTGGTGGAAACTACTTTGTCAGACATGG
Source organism: Bacteroidota bacterium (assembly GCA_020631675.1). Classification (GTDB taxonomy): domain Bacteria; phylum Bacteroidota; class Bacteroidia; order Chitinophagales; family UBA2359; genus JAHDGT01. The sequence goes on along the minus strand of JAHDGT010000368.1, from coordinate 2,213 downwards.
GTTTTCATGTAGGAGCCGTGCAATTGGGAGAAGTGCTCTTACAGCAAAGTTTATCAAAATCAGAACGAACACAGATAGAGCAGGCGCTGAATAAATGGGATTTCGAATTATTACAAGATAAAGACGAGAAAGTCATTTCACAGATCAAAAGCTGTATCGTAGATCTGGTGCATTACGAAGAGACGGATCAAAGCATAAAAAACTCAGATTACATCACCAGTAAAGTAGGCGGCAATTATGCCTCCCTAAGTAAGCTGTTCAGCCAGTTTGAAGGTATCACCATAGAAAAATACATCATTCAGCAGCGCATAGAGCGTGTTAAAGAGTTATTGTCGTACGGTGAGCTGACTTTGAGTGAAATAGCTGCCCAACTGCAGTACAGCAGTGTTCAACACCTATCTCGCCAATTCAAAAAAGTAGCCGGAGTTTCGGTTACCGAGTTCAAGAAATTGCAAAAAGCGGATCAGAACCGCCGTTTTTTGAATGACATTTGATTTGATCTGCCTAGCTTAAAACCATCCCGTTAAAATCTCCTTTATATCCTCTTAGTAGATCTGCTATCGGCATGCGTCTTCTACCTGGAAGCTGTGCTTTCAATAAGTGAAGGAAGCCCCCTTTAGCTGCCACTTTCAGATAAGTCTTCCCGTCTGAAACCATAGTGCCGAATGCTAACTCATGTGCTTCTTCAGAATAATCCGTCTCCAAAATTTTAAAGGTCTCCCCATCTAAAAGGGAGTGAGCAGTAGGATAGGGGTAAAGCCCTCTCACATGATTGAAAATGCTTTGCACCTCCTTTGACCAATCAATCAAACAAGTTGATTTATGTATTTTATGGGCTGGTTTTTCATCACCTGTCAATTGTTGCGCAACACTGGGGTAGGTACCACTTTCAATGGACTTAACCGTCTTCAAAACAGTACCCGCCCCCAAGATCATCATACGATCGTGTACTTCACCTGCCGTTTCTTTCGGGCCGATAGGCATGTCTTCTTGAAAAATGATCTTTCCCGTATCGATCTGCTGTTGAATAAAAAAAGTAGTTACCCCCGTTTCCGTCTCCCCATTCATCACTGCCCAGTTGATAGGGGCGGCCCCTCTATAATTCGGTAACAAAGAACCATGCAGATTTATAGTGCCCAAAGGAGGCATATCAAAAACCACGGCAGGCAACATTCTAAAAGCCACAACTACTTGAAGATCCGCTTTTAATGCGGCGAGTTCTTCTAAGAAAACAGGCGATTTCAGATTTTTAGGCTGCAAAATAGGCAAACCCTTTTCCAGTGCGTATTGCTTCACCGCGCTCATCTTGATCTTATTGCCACGCCCCGCTGGCTTGTCCGTGGCAGTGATCACACCCACGATATCAAAACCGCTCGACACTAAAATATCCAAAGAAGGCACAGCGAACTCTGGCGTGCCCATAAATACGATCTTCATGATTCCTTATATTTGAACGCGAATTAAGAAATAATATCTCAAACGTATCTCTTGAACGTGATCAAATCGACTTCGTTCAATGGATACACATCTTTCCTATGATATGTCAACACAAGAAATGCTAATATATGGTGTGGTGGGATTAGTCGCTATTATCATTATTTTCCGCGTTCTGAAAACATTGGTCAAATGGGTGTTCATCGCCGCTATTCTTTTTGGTTTATACTGGCTGTACACCAGCGGAAGCCTTGACGGATTGGTAGAGCCACAAATGGAGAAACTCTTCAGCAATACCACCATCTCCCAGCTAATGGATCAGCACTGCACACCAGATAAAGCCGATAAAGCCAAGTGCAAATGCTTGATCACACCCGTTTACATCGATCTGAACCAACGTTTCACTAAGACGCAGATCAGAGAGCTGGAAGCCAATAAAAAACAAATGGTCGATGAAATGATGACCAGCTTCAGCAACGTCAAATCAGACGTCAAAGATTGCCTCGGCGATAAAAAAGACGATAAACTCAAATGGGTAGATAAGCTCAAAGGCATCGTGGATCTGTTGAGTAAGGAGTAATTTACTTTTTATTTTCATCAGGGCGCATCCACGCAATAAAGCCTTGCGCTAGTAAGAAGCATAAAACTTGGCGTACAGCACGAAATCTCGGTACTCGAGTCTCATATCTCATGTCTCAAAAGGCGCAAGCCTTAACTGCGTGGTCGGGCTATCCGTTAAATTCGGCAAGCCCTAAGGCTTTTCACTGGCAGGGCTACAA
>JAHDGT010000367.1:2415-4805 GCA_020631675.1 Bacteroidota bacterium | reverse complement strand
AAAACCAAAAGAAGGAGTGTTCCCAAGAGGTATTTTAACCATTTTCTCATACAGCTTCAAAGTTATTACATTGCAACGGTATGTACACCTTTGTAGCTATATAATTCAATGACTAATGTGCTACGTGCTACACGTTAGGGATAGTAGTGGAAATGAGCCGCCTGTATGCGCCCTGATTGGCGGCGTACAAAGGCGGCCCAGCGGTAGCCATTTGTACGCCTGCCAAGCAGCAGCAGACAGGTGGGGAATTGGAACGGATAGCCCGACCCGCAGTAAAAAGGGGGCATGAATATACAGACGTCCTATACGGGCGTCTTTCTTGCCGTACCTAATATCTGAAATACGACAACAATTCCCCCCTTTTTATTGCGGGGAACGCCCAAATAAAGAACATGAAGCTATACTACAACGGCAACATCATCACAGCAGAGGAGTTAATGATTTCTTCAATAAATCGTTCCTTCAGGTATGGAGATGGCTGTTTTGAAAGCATGGTGGTATTCAAGGGAAATGCGCCCTATTTTAAAGCGCATCTAGCCCGCTTGTGGCGGACCATGAAGCTATTGCGAATGGATTTGCCCACAGATTGGTCTTTATCTTTTATGGAGGAGCAAGTAGATGAATTATTGAAGGCGAATGAGCTATTAAATGCTCGCTTACGGATCCAAGTGAATAGGGCAGGAGGGGGACTATACACCCCCTTGAGTAATGTACCTGATCTACTGATCACTTGTGCTGCCTTAGATCGAAGTGTTTTTGAGTTGAATACGAGCGGTTTACTTGCGGATGTAGCGACACAAAGGGTGGTGGCGAATGATGAATTGACCAATTTGAAAACCAATAACCGCTTGCCCTATGTATTAGCGGCATTAGAACAAAAAGAGAACGCTTGGGGGGCGGCAATTCTATTGAACAATAAAGCTTTTGTAGCAGATGCCAGCTCCAGCAATGTGTTTTATGTTAGTGCGGACAACAAACTATTCACCCCTGCTTTAGCAGCAGGTTGTTTAGATGGGGTAATGCGTAAACAGATCATACGCATTGCGAGAAGTGAAGGTCTGCAAGTGCTTGAAAAGGAAGAAATAGAGATCAGTGAACTACTACAAGCAAATGAGTTTTGGCTGAGTAATGCGGTACAGGGCATTCAATGGGTCAGAAGATTCAGAGAAGCCAGTTATAAGCAAGATTTAGCGATGCGAATGGTACAACTTTTAAATGAAGATGCGCATCACATATCATCGTAATCATCACCGGGGTCATCATCCAGCATTTCGCCATCATGATTGATGTGGAAGTAGTACCATTCGTCATTTTCTCTGATGATGCACACTTCGGCCCTGCCATCTTCAAAGGAGTAGGCTCTGACGAATTTTAGTGGGATCTGCCATTCACCATCGGGTTTTAGGTAGCCCCATTTTTCTCCATCCCCAACAGCGGCCAAGCCTTCTGAAAAAGGAGTTACTTCTTCAAAAGTGTAATCTAAAATGAGCTTTCCATTTTTATCGATCATGCCATAGCGTAAACCATCTTCGGTGTATTTACCTACAAATGCGCGCCCTTCGTTAAAATCCGTGGCTTTGTCAAATGCGGCTTTAATGACCAATTCTCCCTTGGTGTTGATGTAGCCATATTGCGAGAAAATCTTCACATAGGCTAAGTCTTCATGAAAATCGCCCGCATCTTTAAAACGAGGGTAAAGCACGCTTTCTTCAGTGCCGAAGGTACGATAGCCATAGACCGCATAAGGCTCTAACTCTTCTTTTGTACGCTCTAAAGTTTCCAGATCATCTTTTGTGGCTGCTTCATTATAAAAGTCGATCTGCTGGTGAAAACGTTTAAAGCCTTCTGCCATACCCGCCTTGAACATGACCTTCCATTGCCCTTCTGAGAAGATGAGATAAACCTCACTGAACTGCTCCATCTTTCTGAATGTGAGCTTTTCATCACTGTCCGGATCAAAATCAGGAAGACTCATTTCATAGCGGTAGTTCACATGCGCCACATACTCGGTATAGTCAATTGAGATGGTTTGAATAGAATCTACGAATTCGCGTAGCATATCATCCTCCATATCATTGGTGGCACGAGCCAAAAAAAGAGAAATGAAATCAGTGATGTCCAAAGCCTGAAGTTCAGCTACGCTATTGATATTCGGAAACATGCGTAAAAAAGAACCCGCCTCACCAAAAGGCTCAAGCTGACTTGCTAAACCGATGATGCTGTTGTACATCTGTTCCACATCATCGCGGTAAAAGAACTCTTCTACTAATAATTTGAAGTCTTTGCGGTACAAAGCCTCCATATAGTCTTTCAATCGAGCTTCAATTATAGCCTGACCTTTTTCGTTTTGCAGCTGATCCATGGGTGTTTGAGTGTATGGGTTGAGGTAT
>JAHDGT010000367.1:0-2315 GCA_020631675.1 Bacteroidota bacterium | reverse complement strand
AAAAAGCAAGATATAAAAAAGCGCCCTCCGAATGTGATTCGAAGGGCGCTTTGTGGAAAAAATTAAATTAGTATGGCAGTTGGCAGAGATTTATTCTCCCTCTTCCATTTTCTTCTTCAAAGCAGCTAAAACGTCCAAGTCACCTAAAGTGGCTTTGTTGGCATCCGCTTGCTTGTTCATCTTCTGAACCTGCTTGCGGTTGTCGTTCGCTTGCTTCTCAGCTTTCTGCTTACGTGCTTGGATCTCATCCTCACGTGCCGCCTCATGCGTACGTAAGTGAGATACTAAGATACGCTTGTCGTTACGATCAAACTCGATGATGCTGAACGGCAAAGTTTCTTCTGTTTGTACAGAAGTACCATCCTCTTTCTTCAAGTGGCGAGCAGGAGCGAAAGCTTCTAAACCATAAGGCAGAGCTACGATCGCACCTTTGTCGTCGCGCTTGATCACTGTACCCTCGTGCTGTGTACCAACCGGGAATACCGTCTCGAAAGTATCCCATGGATCCTCTTCGATCTGCTTGTGACCTAATGACAATTTACGCGCTTCTTTGTCAATGCTCAATACCACAACCTCTAATTGGTTGCCCACCTTCGTGTACTCAGATGGGTGGTTGAAACGCTTCGTCCAAGAAAGATCAGAAATGTGAACCATGCCACCGATACCTTCTTTCAACTCAACGAACACCCCATAAGGCGTGATGTTCTTCACTTCACCAGTGTGCTTGCTCTCCTCTGGGAATACCGTCTGGATAGACTCCCATGGATCTTGCTGCAACTGCTTGATACTAAGCGACATTTTGCGATCCTCGCGATCCAAAGTAACGATCTTCGCTTCTTGGATCTCTCCAACTTTGAAGTACTCGCGAGCGTTGATCGGCTGGTTGCTCCAAGATACCTCTGATACGTGGATCAAACCTTCCACACCAGGAGTTACCTCTAAGAACGCACCATAGTCTTCGATATTCACGATACGACCCTTCACGACAGAACCCTCTGATACGGTTTCCGCTAAAACTTCCCACGGATGTGGTGTCAACTGCTTCAAACCAAGAGAGATACGCTTCTTCGCATCGTCGAAGTCGATCACTACCACATTCAGCTGCTGGTTCAATTCCAATACATCTGATGGGTGAGAGATACGACCCCAAGAAATATCCGTGATGTACAATAGACCGTCCACACCACCTAAGTCGATGAACGCACCGAAGTCGGTCAAATTCTTCACCGTACCTTCTAGTACCTGACCTTTCTCCAACTGAGAAATGATCTGCTGACGTTGTTCTTCCAGATCGCTCTCGATCAATGCTTTGTGAGATACTACGGCATTCTTAATGGTCTCGTTCACCTTAACCACCTTGAATTCCATCGTCTTGCCCACGTACGCATCATAATCAATGATCGGCTTCACGTCGATCTGAGAACCTGGTAAGAAAGTCTCTAAACCAAGTACATCAACGATCAAACCACCTTTGGTCTTGCTGATCACGCGACCCTTCACTACTAGGTCATCCGCATGTGCCGTAACGATCGTTTCCCAAGCACGCAATAATTTCGCGTTCTTACGAGATAAGATCAACTGACCGCGGAAGTCCTCTTTCTTAACTACATAAACATCCACTTCATCACCCGCCTTCAAGTCTGGCGTGTCACGGAATTCAGAAACCGATACCAAACCATCCGACTTAAAACCGATGTCTAATACAACATCAGAATCCGTGATGGCACGAACGCGAGCCTTGATGATCTTGTTCTCGTTGATCGTACGGAAAGTACCATCATACATATTGATCATCTGCTCAAATTCCTCTTCCGGATAAGTGGAAACAGATTTTTTGTCTAACGACCAATCAAAGTCGTCATGTGCTACTTGTGGCTCTTCAGCTGTGATCGTTACAGCTTCTACAGTCTCCTCTGCGTTCTGAGCCGTTTCTTCTACTGGAGTAGGAGTGGGAGTTGTTGTTTGTTCTACAGAATCTTCTGTATGTTCAACTGGATTTTGATTTTCGTCTGTCAAATCAAAATTGCTTTGTAAAAGTGGTGGTCCGACACCATCTTTAAAAGTGAAAAAATGATAAAAGGGATAAGGTAGTCGGTTACCTCATTTTTGGGAGTGCAAAGGTACGATATTTCTTTTGATTGTTGGTCATTGTGTTTTCATTCATTATGGCGCATACCCGCCTGCGGCAAGGTACCGTGCTATCCGTTAAAATTCCCCCGCCATCTGCTGCTGTCTGGCAGGCATAAAAATGGCTACCTCTGGGCCGCCTTTTTATGCCGCCAGCCAGGGCGCATCTGTCGGGCTCATTACCACTC
>JAHDGT010000366.1 GCA_020631675.1 Bacteroidota bacterium | reverse complement strand
TTTTTGAGCGGCATAGCAGCGCTACGGCGGGAGAAAAAGGCGAAAACAGCACTGAAAAGACGATTTTGCAGCCCATTGAAGAAACTTTAAATTACCTCAGTATGTAGATTGTGGGGGAAGACGTAAATTTAAGTAAATAATTGCTTGTTATTCAAATGTATTTGATGTTGCACTTATGATCGAACTATCTTTTGAATATTGGAATCAATTAGCAGCACATACCATAAATATCTGCTCTCTATTAGCAGGTTTTTCTATAGCGGTCATTATTAGCCTATTGGTCTATGAAAAAAATAGTAAGATCATTACTGCCATATTAATGTTGGCCACGGTAGCCGCATCCTGCTTCTTATCGACTCTTTTCGCCATGACCCAAATTTTGATGAAGACCACACCGGGTTTCCCATTTCCTGTAGAGGATAAGGTATTCTTTTGGCCTCGTGCATTGGGTATGTTTTCCTATGTCATTGGTATTATCGCATTACTATTGGTCATTGCACTCTCAGGCTGGACTAAGTCTAAGCAAATAGGTATGTTTACCAGTGTGGTAAGTTTTATCGCATTTGTATTTATTGCCATCATGTTGGTTTCATGATTATTTATGCTAATAGTGCCTGCATTTTTTGTTCTATATAATTTCGTTCTGTTTGATTACTCACCTTTTCAAGTGCTTCTAAGTAAGCATTGACGGCAGCATCATTATCTCCTTTAAGATGATGATATTCCGCATACAATCCATGATATAGATAAGCTCTCTTTTCTAACTTGTCAGCTTGGACTTGTGATAGCATGAAATGAGCTTGTTTCAGTTGACCCAGTTGCAGATGAACAACCGCTAAGTTCATAGCGGAATAAGCAGTTGGGTTCCGATCGTATAAAACGTAGTGATACTTCAGAATTTGCTCCCAATTGGTTGCTTCAAAGCTACTGGCATTTAGATGTTCAGCAGCTATTGCGGCTTCTAAGTGATAGTCAGAAATGTACTCATGATCCATCGCTTTATTCATGGCTTCATTACCCAATTTGATCAATGGCATATACCACTGACTACGGTCTTGTTGTTTTAAATCAATGATTTCTCCATCTGCTGTTTGACGGGTTTCTAACCTAGAAGCATGAAAGCAGAACAAGGCATAAAGGGCATAACTTTCCCCACACCTTAAAGCCTCTTTTTTTAGTAAAAGTCCAGCTAAACGCATTGCCTCTCCACATAACTCTTTTCTAATAAGAATATCGGACCGGGTGGAATGAAAACCCTCGTTAAATATCAAGTACAGCACCTCATGAACACGAGCAAGGCGAGTATTCAGTTGCTCACCCATTGGGATACTAAAGGCGATGGATTCTGCCTGTATGGCTTTTCGCGCTCTACTTAAACGCTTCTTAACCGTTTCCCCTTTTAACAATAAAGCCGCAGCAATCTCTTTATCGCTGAAACCCGCAATGGTTTTTAAGGCAAAGGCGATTTGGTCCTGTGTCTTCAAACTAGGGTGACAGGCGGTAAAGATCATGCGCAGCTGACTGTCTTCTATTTCATGATCCAAGAATAAATCATCAATGGCCATGATGTTCGGGCCATAACTGACCTTGGTCATGCGCTCATCGCTGACCTTTACTTTTCTCAATAGATCAATCGCTCTATTTTTGGCAGCATGGGTCAGCCAAGCCTCCGGGTTTTCGGGATACTTTAACCGCCATAACTGCATGGCTTTGATGAAAGTGTCTTGCACCGCATCTTCGATCAGCTCTAAGTTAGAGAGTCCGAATAAGCGGGTTAAAATAGCGACCATCTTTCCGTACTGATGTCGGAAAAGATGGTCGATGATTTTTTGATTATGCATAGGGCAGGGCTTAGCCTTCATAAACAATGATCTCGCGAATCTCTACTGTTCCGCCTATATCGTAATCCGGATAGTCGGCAGCGATTTGACTGGCTTCTTCGATGTCCTTCGCACTTATGATATAGTAGCCACCTACTATTTCTTTCAATTCTGCGGAGGTGACATCGGTCACCGTTCTTTTTTCGCCCGAAATGCGTCTGGCATTTGGATGCAATGGATTGCCATCTTTTACGATGCCTTTGGCTTCCATTTTTTGATTCCATTGCCACCAACTGCCCATACGGCTTTGCATTTCTTCTGGAGATAGCCCCATATCTTGGTAGCTCTTACTGATGAATATTAACATGAAGTCTTTCATAGAATAGGATGTTTTGCTTTAAAGGATAAGTTAATGAAATTTGCAATGAGCAATGTTCGATTACGACATTGGAATGAATGGATGAACACTGATCGAAGCTCTAGCTCCACTTTGTAGGTGCGGGTGGTTTTTCAACATGACTTTTACAGCATCTAAGCTTTCGCCTTTGATGATGGAAAAACCACTGATCTCCTTTGCACTATCTTGCCACTCATTGGCGGTTTGTGTGATCTCACCAGGCTGAACGGGTGCGCCGAAGTTGACAATGTGCGCTTCATTTTGTGCTTTCCATGCCAGCCAATGTTTCATGCCTTCCATTTTTTGTTCTGGAGTGGCGGTTTGCATAGCGGCTACTGCCTCTGCTGAGTTGTAATAAACGATTAAAAACTCTTTCATGATGTTTGCTTGATTTTAAGTGGGACAGTTTACATTTTCACCGTGCCACAGTGTTATTATCAATGTGTTTTCATGAGCATGACGAAGCTGAAAGAACAGAAGGGGACAAAAAGGGACACTTTTTTTTATTTTTTCCGAACACTCGAAATTTCTTTCCAATGCCTGCACCCTATTTTGATATCCCCACCCATAAGAACTGGGTGTTTATTAGGCAGATAAAGGCAGGCTGGTCTGATGATTTAAAGTATGAAATACACGATAAGGCAGGAGAAAAGTACTTGCTAAGACTATCTGAAGAAAAAAGTTTGCTACAAGAGCTTGAATTTTATGCAGCCTTAAAACAGTTAAATGATGTGGATATTCCAATTCCGAAACTAATTGGTGAAGGAATTTGTAATGAGGGAAGAAACACTTTCAGGCTATTTACTTGGATGGAAGGGGAGGTGTTTGAAGGCCGTATGGATAAGTTTTCTTCAAAGGAATTATACCAATTCGGTTTGGATGCGGGCCGATTGCTGAAAGCGATACATCAAGTTTCCAGTCCGAGGAGTGCGAATGATTGGGAAGCGCACTACAATAAGAAGATTGACCGAAAGATCGCTGCCTATAAAAACTGCGGAATCACTTTTGATCATTCAGATGAACTCCTGGCTTTTATAGAAGCGCATAGGTATTTGCTGAAAGATAGACCTCAATGCTTTCAGCATGGGGATTATCATGTTGGTAATATGCTCATCACGCCTGATCATAAGCTGGCAGCAATAGACTTTAATCGATTGGATTTTGGCGACCCCATAGAAGAATTTAACCGATTGGTCTGGTCTGCCGAAAAAAGTCCGCACTTCGCAAGTGGGCAAATTGATGGCTATTTTGAAGCGAAGGTGCCTGCTGACTTTTTTAAGCGTTTGGCATTATTCATAGCTGTGAACCAACTGGGCAGCATTCCTTGGGCTATACCATATGGTCAAAAGGAGCTTGAGGTTTTACTCAATCAAACCAACAGGGTGATGGCTTGGTATGATAACTTTAAAAAAGAAATACCGAGCTGGTATAAGAAAGGTTCTTAGAAGTGCGCAAAAAGATTGAGGCTTACCTGACAAACACCTTCCCACAATAGCGAGCTTCGGCATTGCTTAGGTGTACGAGATACAGCCCTCTTGCGACCGCGAATGCTGGAATTTGAAGCTTAAAACCCGGAATCCAGTGATGATCAGTGGATAGTTGTTGTTGCTGAATGACTTGTCCACTGCTATTGATCAGAGAGAAAATGATAGGGTCTTCTGTCTTAGGTATATCTGATAGCTGGATGCTTCTGTTTTCAGGGATGTAGTCTAACTGAATCGCATCAAATAGATTGTTCTGCTCTAAAATACCAACTGATGTACTGCTTGGAGCAAAGTTATAGGTAACTCCGGAAGAGGGTGTGCCATCTATGAAAAAATAGCTGGGGTCACAGGTATTGTAAAAGTTGTAGGAAGGGAGATCTGATGCGCCTGTTACTCCTAATACATTACTGCAATCGTCGAACCAGAACTTTACACTGGCACCTGGGTTGGAATCACTGGTGAAATCAGGATAACCATAAGTGGCTGGGTCAGCTTGACTTTCACCAAAATGTATTTCAATGTGGTCGTCGCTTTCAAAGAGCCAAACTTGGAAGTCAATAAAATCTTCGGCATTGCTACTCGGGAAACTTAGGAAACCTGCATTGGTCCATTGTATTTTAAGAATTTGATCTCCTGGATTACCTATGATCTGATAGTCGATAGGAGAGAGGCTATTACCTTCAGTACCATTATCGGTCAGAAAATAGCCACCGAAGGGAGAATGGAATATGAACAGCTCTTTTTCACCTAAACCCGGGAAAGAAATACCCCCACCTGCTCTTACATTAAGTGCGGTATAGGTCTGCCCCATAATGTTAAAGTCAAAGTTGAAATAGATGGGGTAGTTATCGCCTTCGTACCATACTTCTCCTTCATTTACTGAAATGGGATTGGGCAGTGTTTCGTAGGTTTCTGAACTGGTATTGAAACTGTACTGAGCGCTCAGTTGTGCGCTTGTGAAACAGAAAATGGAAACACACAAAAAGTGAAAAAAGAAGTGACGCATAAGTAACGAATATTGATTATCGATTGCTTTTATTACGTTCCCGAATATAATTGCGTTGCCTAAGTGGGGAAACTTTTGAATGAGCCGCGCGAGGGATAG
>JAHDGT010000365.1 GCA_020631675.1 Bacteroidota bacterium | reverse complement strand
TCAATGAACAAATCATTTTTAACGCTATTGGCATTGGCTTTTGTGCTGGCTTTTGCTGCCTGTGGGGGCGGAGAATCGGAAGAGGCCAATACGCCTGAAATGCGTAAACGCCTGCTGCAACGTCAGATCGACGGCAAGCGGAACGACATTAAAAACGCGGAGTTCGAGTTGAAGGACTTGGAGAAGCAGATGGCGGAGCTGGATCCGAATTTCAAGCAGAAGGAGCAGGAGCGCAAGTGGCGTTTGGTGGATACGCAGACCTACGAGCGAAAAGATTTTGTGCAGTATACCGAATTTCAGGGCAATGTGGAAACCATTGATGAAGCGATGGCCAGCTCTGAATTGGGCGGTAGGATCACCAGCTTGAATGTGAAAGAGGGCGACCGAGTGACTAAGGGGCAACTCTTGGGAACGGTGGACGATAGCCAAATGGCGAGTAGCTTGGCGGAGTTGCAGACCCAGCTGAACTTAGCGCGGGATGTGTACCAGCGTAGAGACAAGCTGTGGAAGCAGAATATTGGCTCTGAACTGGAGTACCTGCAAGCGAAAACGAATGTGGAGTCTTTAGAAAAGAGCATTGCTACTTTGAATACCCAGCGCAAAAAAATCAACTTCTACGCGCCTGAAAATGGCATTGTGGATATGTTGATGGCCAAGCAGGGGGAAGTAGTTGGCCCGGGTACACCGATCATGCGTATTTTGAATACCAGCAAGCTACAAGTGGTGGCGAAGATCCCCGAAAACTACTTGCGTAATGTACGCCGTGGGGATCGTGTGAATGTAGAGTTGCCTGCCTTAGAAATGGAGCAGAAAGGGCGCATTAAAGACATTAGCAGCTCAATAGACCCAAGCAGCAGAACCTTTGAAGTGGAAGTGGGCATCAGTAGTCGTGGTGGGGTGAAACCCAACTTAGTGGCGATGGTGCAGATCAAAGAGTTTGATGAGAAAGACGCGGTGGTTTTACCAACGGATCTGATCTTATTCGAGGAAGAGCAGACTTTCGTTTATGTGGTAGAGGATAAAGACGGCAAGGTTACAGCTAAGAAAGTGGTTATTGAGACCGGTACTTCTTATGATGGCGAGACCTTGGTAACAAAAGGCTTGACCGGAGAAGAAGTATTCATTACCGAGGGCTTCAGAATGGTGAATGACGGGGATCCGATCAAATTAATGGTGAAAGAGTAGTTTTTTCAAAAAGACTTAAGACCTAAGACTTAAGATGTAAGATTTCGTGCCTGTGCCGAATATCATTTCTTGTAGTCTAGTCTATTAAGGAGATTCTATTATGAGCGACAACAATCAAAATAATCAGGATTTGACGCCTAATGAGCAGGAGCCTAAGTCTACGCCTACTCCAACGCCAGACCCGACTCCTACACCTGAACCCATTGCGGATGAGGTGGCTCAAAATACAGCTGATGAAGCTGTTGTGGAGGCCGTGGAAAGCAAGGGTACGACACCGAATAGCATTATTCGGGAGTTCGCCATTTCGAGTTTCGCGGTGGATAACCGGACCAGTGTTTATGTGATCACTTTTTTGATCGTGATGCTGGGTCTGGGTGCTTATATCTTCATGCCGAAGGAAAGTTATCCAGAGATCGCGATTCCTACTATTTATGTGGGTACGCCCTACCCGGGTAACTCGCCCTTGGATATGGAGACGCTGGTGTCGCGCCCTATTGAGAAGCAGCTGAACAGCATCTCCGGGGTGAAGAACATAGAGGCGACTTGTATTCAGGATTACAGTACCATTGTGGTGGAGTTTGATCTGGATGTGCCTGCTTCTGAAGCATTGGTGGAAGTGAAAGACGCGGTAGACAAGGCCATGCCTGACCTACCGAACGACTTGCCCGCCGACCCGAATGTGATCGAGATGAACTTCAGCGATATGCCGATCATGTTCATCAATGTATCCGGGGTGAAGGATCTGGATAAGCTGAACTTCTATGCGGAATACCTGCAAGATGAGATCGAGGCACTGTCTGAAATATCCAGTGCGGATATTCGGGGTGTGCCTGAAAAGGAGGTGAGCATTAATGTGGATGTGGCGAAGTTGCAAGCCCGCAGCCTCAGTTTCCAAGATATTGAAGATGCGGTGCGTTATGAGAATACCACCATCTCGGGTGGTGACATTCTGACCAGCGACGCGCGTAGAAATGTGCGCATCACCGGCGAGTTCAAAAATATGGAGGAGATCGGCGATATCGCGATCAAAAACTCTGAAGGCGCGGTCGTTTATCTGAAAGATGTGGCGGATGTGAACTTTGGTTATGCGGATCGTACCAGCTACGCCCGTGAGAATGGCTTACCTGTGGTCAGTTTGGATGTGGTGAAACGCTCTGGTGAAAACCTGATCAATGCCGTGGATAAGATCCGTGGCATCGTTGCGGAAGCCGAGCAATCAAAACTGCCCGAAGACATCAAAGTACAGATCCTGAATGACCAGTCGAAGTTCACCCGTGATATGTTGTCTAACCTAGAGAACAGCATCATCTTCGGTATGATCCTCGTGGTTTTGGTACTGACTTTCTTCTTGGGTATTCGCAACGCCCTTTTTGTAGGGGTGGCGATTCCGCTATCTATGCTGATGGGTTTTATGATCCTCGGTTTCCAAGGCGTGACGCTGAACATTATGGTACTCTTCTCCCTGATCTTAGCATTGGGGATGTTGGTGGATAATGGTATCGTAGTAGTAGAGAACGTTTACCGTTATATGGATGAGGGTTATGACCCGATCACCGCCGCTAAAGAAGGGGTGGGTGAAGTGGCTTGGCCGATCATCTCTTCTACCGCGACCACGCTCGCGGCCTTCTTACCGCTGCTGTTCTGGAATTCGATCATGGGTGAGTTCATGAAGTATCTGCCTATGACCTTGATCATCGTGCTGTCTTCTTCTTTATTCGTTGCTTTGGTGATCAATCCGGTATTGACCTCCAGCTTCATGAAATTGGAGGACCACGATCAGAAGCGCAACCACCTAAAAACATTGGTGATCGGTATTGTTCTGATCCTCATTTCTGTGGGACTATATGCCACAGGGCAGGAAAGTACCAACCAGCGTATCATAGCCGGTTTATTCGGCTCGGCAGGTTTGATCTATTTGCTGAATGCTTATGTACTTACGCCTTTAGCCAAGATATTCCAATTGAAGGTGCTGCCTGCACTAGAGTCGGTCTACCGCCGATTTATGAAGTTCGCCCTAAGAGGATTCATGCCTATTCTATTATTCGTGGGTGTTATTGCCTTGCTGTTCGGATCCATCGTGATTTTGAACAATGCGGGCTTGCAGCAATTGCTGTTCCCGGATAATGAGCCGCCTAATGTGTACGTATATGTGGAGTACCCCGTAGGTACGTCTATGGATAAGACCAACCAGTTCGCCAAGGAAGTAGAGCAAGACATCATGAAGGCTTTAGAGCCTTATGAAGAGATCGTGGAATCGGTCATGGGTCAGGTAGGTGAAGGGACCAGCGACCCGATGGCGGGCCCGCAGCAGGGATCTTCTCCTAATAAGGCGCGTTTGACCATTTCATTTGTAGAGTTCCAGTATCGTAATGGCTTGTCTACCGTAGACGCCATGGCCACGATCCGAGAAACGGTGAGTGCTTACCCTGGTGTACAAATGGTAGTAGACAAAGAGCGAAACGGTCCACCAACCGGACCGCCTGTCAATATCGAGATCAGCGGGGAGGACTTTGGTACTTTGATGACACTGGCCAATGACATGCGTCGTTTCTTAGACGAGCAAGATGTACCCGGTGTAGAAGAATTGAAGCTCGATTTAGAAACCGGTAAGCCAGAGTTATTGGTGAATATTGACCGTGAACAAGCCCGTTCTTTCGGTTTATCCACCGCGCAGATCGCAGGGGCGATCCGTACCTCTATCTTCGGTAAAGAGATCAGCAAATACAAAGAAGGGGAGGACGACTACCCCATTCAGTTGCGTTTCAATGAAGAAAGCCGATACGATCTGCCTAAGATCATGAATCAGCTGATCACCTTCAGAAACAACCAAGGTCGCTTCATGAAAGTGCCTATTTCTGCTGTAGCGGATGTGCAGTACACCTCTACTTATGGTTCTGTGAAGCGTAAGAATCTGGATCGTGTAGTAACGGTTTATAGTAATGTGACCGAGGGCTATAATGGTAACGAAGTTGTACAACTCTACAAGCAGATCCTCTCCGATTATGAAGTGCCTGAGGGCTATGCCTTCAAATTCACAGGCGAGCAGGAAGAACAGCAAGAGTCGGCCGCTTTCTTGGCCACTGCCATGTTGATCGCTGTTTGCTTGATCTTCTTGATCATCGTGATGCAGTTCAACTCTTTGGCCATGCCTTTCGTGATCATCTGCTCGATCGTGTTCAGTACGATCGGGGTGTTCTTAGGCTACTCGATCTTCCAGATGGACTTTATCATCATTATGACGGGTATCGGTATCATCTCCTTGGCGGGAGTAGTAGTGAACAATGCCATCGTTTTGATCGACTATACCAATTTGGTACGCGACCGCCAGCGTCTCACCTTAGGCTTGGCGGATCACGAACGCCAAAGCAAAGCCCAAGTGGTAGATGCCATTGTTGAGGCAGGTAGTAAACGTCTCCGTCCGGTATTATTGACCGCCATCACTACGGTCTTGGGTCTGGTGCCTATGGCAACGGGTATGAACATCAGCTTCAGCAGCTTGCTCAGTGATTTCGATCCCAATATCTACTTCGGTGGTGATAATGCCATCTTCTGGGGTCCTATGGCGTGGACGGTGATCTTCGGTCTGGTCTTCGCGACTTTCTTAACGCTGGTGATCGTTCCGGTCATGTACTACTTGACGGA
>JAHDGT010000364.1 GCA_020631675.1 Bacteroidota bacterium | reverse complement strand
AAAAGGGCGGATTCCATACGGAATCCGCCCTTTTTGTTTTAAGCTAAGCAATTAGCTACTTGATTATTTGTAAACTTTAGCTACAGTACCAGAACCAGCACCTTCACCTTTACCCATAGCTTTGATTCTACTACCATCAATGCCATTTTTAGTAAAGTAAGTTTTGATCGCTTTAGCACGTAGCGTAGCAAGCGTTTTCTTACCTGTGTACTCTTCGATATCAAGCTTGTAATCAGGATAAGCTTTCAATACAGAAACTAAGTTATCCATCTCTGCTTTTGCAGCACCCGTGAAACGAGCAGACTTTTCTTCAAAGCCCATGTTCTTGAAACGGATCGTACTGCTTGCAGTACCACTAGCACCTAATTTGCTCAACTGATCACCAGCTGAACCTGGGGTGAACTTGATTTTAGACAAACCAGCCTGAGCCGCGTTCTTAGTCGCATCAACTGCTTTGCTCGCACCATCAGCCACTTTACCAGCAGCGTCTTTCGTAGCGTCAACTACAGTCCCAGCCGCACCTTTAGTCGCATCAACTGCTTTGCTTGCACCATCAGCCACTGTACCTGCTGCACCTTTAGCCGCGTCAGTTACAGTACCAGCCGCACCTTTAGTCGCATCAACTGCTTTGCCAGCACCGTCAGCGATCGCATTGCCAGCGCCTTTAGTGGTTTCAACTACTGTACCAGCAGTTCTCTTAGCGCCTTCTTTAGGACTCTTACCTGTAAGTAACCAGTAGCCTAAACCTAATAGACCTAACAACAACAATAAAGGCAACAAGATTTTCATGAAGCCACCTTTCTTCTTTTCCTCTTTCTTCGCAGCTGTAGAAGTACGAGTGGCAGTGTGACCAGATGCATGTTGTCTCTTTTCAACATGCGCGTTCGCATTAGCACCACCTCTTGCTTTAGAAGCTTCTGACAAACCGAACACACCACGTAAACCAGCCAACTCACTCGGCATAGCTGATGATGCATGTTCCGCCTGAGAACCTAAGAAGTTCATCAAGCTGGAAGCGTTCATGTCTCTGCTCTTCACTTGCTTACCTAAAACACCTAATAACATAGGTGCAAGCATGCTCATTAATGAAGAAGAAGAAGATTTTTTGATACCAGCAAAGCCGGAAATCATGTCGATCATGCTATTGGACTGCTGATCGTTCATCAAGCCGCCAATAAGCTGTGATCCTGTTTTTAATAAGCTGGTAGTAGAGCTACCACCACTGAATAAACCGGAAAGGTTGCTTAAAGCACTACCATCATGACCACCTTTCGCGATCATATCCAAGATGCCAGCAGCACCGGATTGAGTAGAACCTTTAGATACTAAGCTGCCCAATAGGCCAGGAAGAATTCCTGAAACCGCTTTTGAAACACCACTAGCATTTTCGCCCAAGAAAGAGCTTGCTTGATCTACAAGCACGTTTCCTAATTGATCTTGTAAAAGACCGAGTAAATTAACAGACATAAAGCGAATGTATTTAGAATATGTCGGTATCCGACCGTTCTTTACGACGAAACAGAGACTCTAGGTAACAGCTGCTAAGTCATGTTAGACCATTGTCAATATGATTAACAAAGGTGTAAAAAAGTCGAGTCGAAAAATTTGGGATTATATCTAATTGACAATTAACCGTATAAGTAATATCAATAAAAATCTTTGAAGATAAGGTCTGTCACTTCCGAGTGAGAAAAATTACATGATAACATTAGATAATGTCCTCTCGTAAAATAATCAATAATTTATCCATAGCATTTCCCGTCTCCTCTAAAGGTGGAAACTTCCTTTTCTACTCTTCCATCACGCACTAAGTACAGCTGCTTAAAGCGTTCACACAGCTCTCCTGCTTTACTATGTCTTAAAAAAATGGGGTCGCCTAATTGTAAATCAATATTGCCTTTGTAAAATATAGGTGTTTGCACTTCGCCCGCTCCTTCGTTCTCATCAAATTTTGCGCCTTCTGGTAAATGTATCATAGGGGCTTTGTAAGCATCAACCGCTCCGGATGCAATATAGCCGCCCATATGGCAGGTGTATACACCTGCTTTAGGTGTGCGTACGATCTGAATGGCGTATGCTGCAGCCGGCTTATACTGAAACACTTGATAGTTGTCGAATAGGTGAGGGTTGAAAAAACCGGAGCCTACGGTTACTTCGGTCACATCTTTTTCTTGGGTCGTGCTTTCTAAGCTACCTGTACCACCACCATTTACAAAACGGAGTTTATGCCCATCCGCTTTTAGCATTTTTATAGCAGTAGAACGCCAAGCGCGAATCTTAGGAATGGATCGTTTTTTTAGTTGTCGGATCGCAAGGCTTTTGGCTTTGTCAAAACGAAGTTTATCGCCTACGCCCGCGATCTGGGCTTCATAGCCCATAGCCCCGTCTATACGCACCCAGTCCATGCCTTTGATGCCTTTCAGCAGTCGTTCCATCGCTTCAATGTCAACAATAGGAGAACGCCAGACGCCGAAATGAAGCGGGCCGAAATCGACAGAGAGGTCAATGTCTATACAAATGGGCAATTGTATTTGTAAGCGTTTACCAATGGCATTGGCAATGGCTACTTGTTGTGCGTCATCCACCATCAGGCAGATGTGTTTACCCGCTTTTACTAGCCTTGCTATGCGCTCTATCAGTAGCTCATCTACTATGGGGTAGCCAAGTAGTATGTCATCAAAACCGGTCTCTGCTAAATCACAGGCCTCATTTCCATGAAAGGCCATTATGCCTTGAAAGCGTGGGTTTTTATCGAAGATATAGCGCATGATCTCCGCAGAGCGGATCGACTTAGAAGCGATGCGGATGGATTTGGAAGATGATCTGATCAGAGAGAGTGCGATGTTCTCA
The DNA here is from genome assembly GCA_020631675.1 of Bacteroidota bacterium. Taxonomy (GTDB): domain Bacteria; phylum Bacteroidota; class Bacteroidia; order Chitinophagales; family UBA2359; genus JAHDGT01. The sequence goes on along the minus strand of JAHDGT010000364.1, from coordinate 1,992 downwards.
TCTAAAAGATCCATATCCACAAAGGCGAGTGGAAATGATTTCCCTTTGAAAATAGCTCGATAGTATTCGTACGTACGTGTGCTGCTGGACATGATTAAGCAAATAAAGTAGCCATATAAGGAGATAGAAAAACACCATCAGGGTCATGCATGATCCGGTGAGTTTTAAAGTCGTTAAAGTGTGGGTAACGCGCCTCGATATCCGCACGCTTTAAAGTGTGCATTTTACCCCAATGCGGGCGACCGCCATAGGCTTTGAAAATGGTTTCTAAAGTTTGGAAATAATGATAAGGGTCTTTTTTATGGTAGACATGGCAGGCGATATAAGCGGAATCTCGCCCTTGTGCCGGACTCATATAAATATCATCTGCTTTAACGAAACGATTCTCTAAAGGGAAGTGAATCGGGAATTGATGTTTGTCGAAGCTGGCTTGTAAGTCTTTCATCACATCCTGGTAGGCATCGGCTGGTACATTGTATTCCATTTCGTGGAAGCGGACCAAGCGGGTGGTGGCGTAGACTTTATGACTGTGGTAGATTTTGCGACTTTTCCCTGCTACTTTGGCTGTGGTATTGGATACCCATTTGTTTTTTGAGGGAAAGGTATTGGCTATTTCGCAGAGTACTTTAAAACCCACATTTTCCAAGAATACATCATTGAGGTAATTGGCGATGCCGAGTTTATCGGGCTGCCCGTCTGCGAAGTTGGTGGTCTTGGTGAGGGTCATGTCTGTATAGGGCATCCAGTAGAACTCGAAGTTGCGATTTTGCTGATTGTGTTCCTCCAAGTTGTTGAGGACATCGCTAAGCAGTGCTTTGTCGTTAAGCAAAGCGATTTTATAGGCGGGTACGCATTGTAGGGTAATAGAGGTGATGATGCCTAATGTACCAATAGCAACTTGTGCGGCTTTAAATAAACTCGGGTTTTCAGTGGTGGAGCAGGAGACTCGTTCGCCCTTGCCATTAATGAAAGTCAGGGCAGTGACCTGCGTACTAATAGTGCCGAACTCAATGCCTGTGCCGTGCGTGCCCGTGCTAATGGTACCAGCGATGGATTGCTTGTCGATATCGCCTAGGTTCTCCATGGCCATGCCTTGCTCGAAGAGCAGTTCGCCTAAGAGGTCGAGTTTTGTGCCTGCCTTAACGGTAGCTTGGTAACGTTCTTTATCAACAGAGATCAGTCCTTGATAATTATCTAAGCTGATGAGGGTATGATTCGTTGCGCAGACAGGCGTAAAAGAATGTCCGGTGCCGATCACACGGATTTTTTTGCCGTCGTTCAGGGCACGGAGAACGATTTGCTGAATTTCTTCTTCCGTAGAAGGTTTGGAGAAGGTTTCTGGATGCCATTCGACTAGACCCGACCAGTTTTTCATGATGGTGATTAATGATGGAAGAGCATCAATAATAGGTATAGTGCAAGTTAGGGAAATTTTACAAGCGGGCGGAATATTTATCAAGTACCCGCACAAGGGATAGGAGTGGAAATGAGGGGGCTGTATGCGCCCTGAGCGGCGGGCTAAAAAGGCGGCCCAGAGGTAGCCATTTTTAGCCCTGCCAGCGAAGCAGCAGACAGCCACCGAATTGGAATGGATAGCCCGGTGCCCGCAGTGAAAAGCTGGCACTTTTTGAGACATAAGACATAAGACGCAAGACATAAGAATCGTTCCGTTTGCCGATTGTTTAGCCGCTGGCTCTCGCCAGCTTTTTATTGCGGGCATGTGCCCTGTATACAATTTTGAATGAAATATTTTATGGTCAAATAGTGCGTATAGTAGGGGATTAGTAAAATCAATGCATGTTTTCGGGAAAAACGCCCGCTTCGCGAACTTACTTAAGTAAAGGGCAAAAGCACAGTGAATGCTGATATAGGAATCTAATAGTCAGCCTTGCTAAAAGTCTTATGTCTTACGTCTTAAATCTTATGTCTTTTTACGAAGTAAAGCCTGTTTATGAATAGATCTGCCGAAGAAGAAATGTACATGATTGCCTT
>JAHDGT010000363.1 GCA_020631675.1 Bacteroidota bacterium | reverse complement strand
CCAGATAGCCCATTTTGTAGGAACGGATAGCCCGGTGACCTGCCGCAGGCGGGCATGCGCCATTATCATTCACCTCAACATCATGGACAGCAGCCAGTAATCTTGACCAGGCAATAATCAAGCTTTACATTTATCCGCACAACATAAATCGCTTAGCATCAACAGCTTGACCATTAAGCAACAAACGAATAATATAGACGCTATTTTGCAAGCGCAAGCCCAAGTGATTCAAAGGCAAGAGCATATCATTGTATGAACCCGCTATGCGTTTTTCTTTAACGATGGTCTTTACCACTTGTCCTTTTAGATCGATCAATTGCAGTTCTACCTCCGCTTGTTTTGACAGTTGGATGCCGATACTCACAGGCGTGTTCCAGTTGGCGGGATTCGGATTGATGAACTGAATGCTCGCGGGTTTATTAGTTGGATTTTGATTGAGGTTTTCCTGTCCCAAAAGCACATCCAAAGTGATGTCGAATACGCCGTGCAAAGCACCATTGGCGTCTTCAACCAAGGGGATGATGCGGTTCTCTGCTGATTCATCAGATGCCCAGGGGTCAATGGGAATGGAAGTGTCTCCTTCAAAGTACAACTGGGTGACCAGCTCATTGCTGTCTTGGTAGCTGGATTTATAGTGAATGTGGCGAGGGCGATAGTTCGCGCCATTTAAATATTTGCCGGGAAGCATGGTTTCAAAGGCGTAATTCCCTGCTTCATCCGTAAACATCTTACCCCTGAAATTGAAGCCTATATTATCGTAATCGCCCGCATCATCGGCTTGCCAGACATCAACTACGGCATCCGCCAAAGGCGTCTGACAATCACATGCGTATACCGTTCCTGTAATGAATAAGACCGTGCCTGCTGCCCCGTCAGGAGAAATTTTATTGGTGGTCGGCGCACCAGGGGTATAGAACGGTCCTAAAATATCGGAGGTGGTCACACACTCTCCTTCGCCTAGCGTTGCTGCCTTAGTGTTATTGGGTATGAAAGTGGATAGACCGCTTATGCCCATCAATTTTATTAAATCTCGTCTTTGCATGAGTATTGATTTTTTATTTACACCAAAGCTAAATCATATAAGCAAGGGGCACATAGGACAATTTTCACAAAATCTGGTACTTTTCGCGTGATTGCTTTCTGAATTGCTGCGGACTGAAGCCACTGTGTTTTTTAAAGAAACGTCCGAAGTAAGCGGGATCATTGAAATTCAAGAGGTAGGCGATCTCATTGCTGTTTTTATCAGAGTGGTACAATAAACGCTTTGCCTCTAATAAGACTCGTTCCTGTATGAGCGCGCGTACGCTTTTGCCAAAATCTTTCTTACAGACTTGTTGTAGTTGCTTTTCGTTGATGCCTAATGCCTCCGCATAAAGATCTGCTTTTTGCCATTGGTGGAAATGCTGATCCAACAAACTCAAGAAGCGTTCTGAATGCGCTTCAGGAGAAGAGATGCGAAGCTCATTGCCTTGACGCTTTCGTTCTCTATGCAGCAAGGCCATCAACACAGACAATAGTCCTCCAACCACGGTCGACCAATAGGCTTCCCCTCCTTTCCACTCTTCATCCATTTTTAATAGATAGTCGGAAACCGTTTCGAAGGTTTTAGCATCTAAGCTTAAGCTAGGTGCCTGTTCATATTTCGTTTTAAAGAAAGCGCGATCTCTTGCTTGTAAGAACTCCGCTCCCATTTCCATTGAGAACAATAATACAAAACCCTTGGTGTGTTCATTCCTTTGTAGTAAATGCACACTGGCAGGAGGCACAAAATGAATGCTATTCGATTCTACATCAAACACATTAAAATCGATCAAGTGCTTGCCACCACCCGAACGAAAAAAGAACATTTCATAGCAATGATGTCGATGAGCTTGTACGCCCTTGTCCCCATCTAAAGAAGGCTTCAGATGCACCAGCTTGAAGGGCTGCTGTGCGTGATCGTCGTATTTATAGGGTAAGCTTCTAGTTGCCATACAATCTTAACGTGATCAGAACAAAAAAGGATTATTATTACTCCAACTCTTCCACCTTACTCATCAACCAATTGGTGTGCATACCCGCGAACGGACTTTGTTGGATCTCCGTTTTGATCTCGTTCAGGGTTTTTCTACTGCCCAACCTAATGCGGGTCAGTTTCTTCACATTGTTCAAGAAGCTGATGTAGGTACGCCTATTGGTTTCTGAGGCTTGCTTATTCCGACGTAGATAGGCCTTCAAGGTATCGATCAGGTTGAAAAGCGGGATGATCTCTTGAAGTTCATAATAGCACTTCACTAAAAGGATCTTGGTATCTAAGTGGTAGTAGGTATTGGTGAATTCCACTTGGTTCAATAAGGTGATCGTCTTATCCAGATCGCCTCTGCTGAAACTCAAATTCGCGAAATTGAAGGTGTAAGCGTTTTCTCTACCCGCATTCGGTATATACGATTGGTAGGTATTGATGAATTGCTCGATCTTATTCAGTTCGTCCCGCACTTCAAGATCCGTTTTCGGCTCATCCGGATAGGCGGCCAAACGCAATTTCACAGTAACAATGTTCTTATAATCCCATTCCGACATTTTCCCGTTCAGCGGTAATACCCCTTCTTCTAAAAGCAGATCGTACAGATCACTCATTCTTTGTAAATAATCAGAGCGACCCGTATATAGTTTCCGCACACAATAATTCAGGGCGTAAATGTAAGAATCGTACAACTCATCCGCCTGAAATTGCCCATTATAAGCTTGTATGAGCTTCAATAAGCCGTCAAAATGTTCTTCAGCATTCGGTTCGTGTAAGGTCAAAAAGATCTGATAATACAATTTGATCGCCGGCGTATCCATATCCACATCCCCCAATTTGTTGATGATCTCATCCAACAAAAAATAGATCGAAGCATCAGCGAGAAGCGATTCGTTAAAGACATTATTGTAGTTCAATACCTCACAAGTGTATTTTAATTTATTAGCCACATAAAAATGATCCATGTGATTCAACAATGCCTCTAAAGTTTTCTTCAGCTCCTCTCCTTTAGGCTGCACGCCCTTATAGCGCAATTCCGCCAGCTCGAACTGCTGTAAATGGTAATCAGCATCTCTGAATCCCGCCTTTTCCAAATTGCGTTTCAACAGATCCATCGACTTGATGAAATACTTACTCAAGCCTCTTTTCATATAGGCTTTCGCCAAAAAACGCTCCCCTCCTGCCTTCGTTTCCTGCCAGATCATAAAAGCTTCCAGGGCTTTGGTCAAGTCGCTCATCACATAACGCAAAGCCTGTTCATTAAAGCTTTTTTCTTTAGGGTACAAACCGCGATAGATCTTCTCTCTATCCACTTTTTCTTCTATAAAAGCAGGATAAGCTTTCTCCAACAGTTTGAACAACTGAATAGCCGCTTGACTCTTATTGAACAAAGGAGAATGCAAAGCCGTCTCAAAAAGGCGAAGCTCTTTTTTGGTGAACGACTTCAATATGGCTACTGGCTTACTCTTATACATGCTTTGGGAACATTACTTTTGATCATCATTATCAGCAGGGCGCATGCCCGCAATAAAAAGGGGATTGGTCTATCGTGAAATAATTAGTCGGTACCGCACGGAAGACGCACGTGTAGGGCGGCTCTACGGTCCAACCCTTTTTACTGCGGGCACCGGGCTATCCGTTCCTACAAAATGGGCTATCTGGGGGTTCGTCGCTCTACTTGGCGGTGGCTACCTCTGGGCCGCCCCCGCCAAGCAGGCACTCACGCCCCATCTATCCCATTTAGTACCACTCCTATCCCTTGCGCAGGCAAATGGAAGATCACTGCTGTTAAATCAACAACGTAAAAACTGGAAAAATCGCAGTTAAGATGTGTAAAAACTTCCGACAACAAGATAAACAATTACTTAAAAACCGCAATAGCGACAAGCACAAACAACTGATTATCAAACAATTAATTTTACTTTTTCAATACAACGACATAATTACGAGCTGATAAAATCCATTTATTGTCATTCTTTTTTCAAATAAAAGAGGCTATATTTAATGCATATTAAATCATCAAACACCACTGAAAGATGAAAAATTATTTAGCCATAAGCCTGTTTTTCGTTTGCTTTTCGTGCTTCGCACAAAACGAAGACCCTGTATTTGATGATAATATTAAACCCGTGATCGACAATGTACCTGTTTTTGTCATTACGGACATTAGTTTAGAGTGTATCCAATCTCAGATGACACCTGACCTGAATGAGGTGAATCTAAATGATAATAATGGCACCAATACAGTACCCATTGATCCGGGCTTGACTTATGATGGTGATATCGTAGTCGGTGGTGGTGAAGCAGATGAAGTGGCTAATGATGAGACCAGTACCGAAGATAGCTTTGAAGTAAATGCGGTCAATGAAACCAAAGAAGAATGGACCAATGATGTTGTTGTTGGCGAAAGCACTGGTATTGACGAAGAAAAGGAATATAAAATAGAATCTTACCCTAACCCTTGTACCGATGTATTATGGGTAAACTCTCCAGTTGCCGAAGATGTAGACATTAGCATTTTCGACTTACAAGGCAAATTGGTTTTTGAAAGTGTACAGAATACCCTTAGTCACGAAGGTATTGATGTTAGAAACTTATCAAATGGCATCTATGTTTTGCATGTTTCCGCTGCCTCTAAAGTGATTCTTACTCAAAAAATAGTTGTTAGAAGGTAGTGGTGGTTACTTATCCACAGATTCGCTCTAAAGAGCGTGTATAGATTTTTATTATCTGGTCGAAAAAGAGTGATTTTTAGACCAATTGAGTAAAAAATCAGCTTAATAGCAGCGCTATTAAGACTTATTTTTTGCGAAAAGTGGGCTGAAAAGCACCTTTTGCAGACCGAA
>JAHDGT010000005.1:20873-28629 GCA_020631675.1 Bacteroidota bacterium | reverse complement strand
ATTACTACAGAGAACATAAATTAAGCAAGAATGGTTTTTTTAAGGTAAAATCAGCACTTTGATCGTTTGCGCTCCTATTCCGTTCTTGTTCACTTTCACAAAGTAGACACCAGCCGCAAGATCGTCTTGGTCAAACACGATCTCATTCTCCTTGATCAATTCCGTACGTAGTAGCTTACCTTCCGCATCGTAAACATTCAATACACCACCTATATAATCAGCTGCGAAACTCAAGCTCGCTTGCCCCTTAAATGGATTAGGGCGTAGACTGATTTCATTAAGCGCATTCGTTAAATCTTCCCCTATACCTACAGGAGGCTCATAGCTATTATTACGCACTCTTAAAATACGATCATCGCCATCTTGAGGAAATGCACCGAACCAAGACCCTCTTCCGTCTTGATTACTGGTAGCTACATAAATGTCTCCATTAGGAGCAACACAAACATCGCGCATTCTACCAAATTCTTCGGGTATAATACTCGTTTCATCCAATATGCTTTCACCAGATTGATCTAAATGCAAACCTATAAAAGCTGGCTCTTTCAAATTACATTGCAAAATCGTATGCGCTAGCTCAGGTATAGCCGGATGATTGTAATAATCTATTCCACATACCGCTATTGTTGGGGTCCAAGCCAATAAAGGCTCTTTAACGTTATTTTCTTCACAAAAGACAGACTCCGGTCCTGTATCACAGTAACCCTCGATCTGCGGCCAGCCATAATTCCTGTTCGGCTCAATAATATTGAACTCATCGTTCGTATTCGGGCCATGCTCGGAACTGTAAATGATACCATTATCAGCCAGCACCAAGCCTTGAGCATTACGATGCCCCCAGGAATACACAAGACTACCCGTTATCGGATTATCCGCAGGAACTGTACCGTCTAAATTCATACGCAGTACTTTTCCGTTCAGCTCATCTATCTCTTGAGCTACTTCATCATTATAGTAGTCGCCAGTAGTCATTAAAAGCGTCTCATCCGGTAAAATCAAAAGACGAGAACCGCTGTGGTTACCACTGAATGAGTTACAGGTGATTTCTCCCAAAAGTAAAAATTCATCTTCAAGCGCATCCCCTGTATAGGTGTAGCGTACCAACTTCTCTTTATTATCCCCATCATTGTAGTTATAAACCAAATACACATAGGGAGAACTATCAAAATCCGGATGCAAGGCCATCCCCAGCAAGCCCGACTCGCTATACTCGTAGCAATCAGAAAGTTCGAGCAAAATCTGTTGATCTCCGGTTTCCGGATTCAATCTACTTACGCTACCATCTCTTTCCGTCATCCAGATAAAATCGTCTGGTCCCCAAATGATCTCCCAAGGTACATGTAGGTCTTCCGCGACCGTTGTCACATGCAGATAGGTTGAGTCAAGTGCCACTATCGTAGTTTGTGCTTGAAGTTGTGCTGTAGAAAAGCCAACACAAAATAGCCCTAAACAGAACAGCCGGAGAACCTTCCTAAGGTTAGATAGAATATTATGGTTGATTTTAAAATCGCTTATTCTTATTTTCATATCAATTTCATTGAGCTGATTCCATATAAAGATACATCAATTTCGATTCTAGTTACATTAAGTACATTGAAGTGATAACGGTTAGGGTAGCGTCTATTGTTTAGCTTCAACTTTAAAGCACATCGCTTGTCGATTTAGTGTAAAGTTATCTCCTCGACCTTGCCCCTAAGTCATTGATTCTGAACACTTCAGATTTTTTTTCGCCCCGTACTTTTCAAGTACGAAACTCAAAAAGAGCTTCGTCTTCAAAATCAAGCACTTAGGCGCGGTTCAGACGAAAAACTTTAAACTATCTCGTTATTTTGTGGAACTTCTTCTTAATTTAGCGTTCGCAAATATCCCTTCCTGAATTTCACTTGGCTCACACCTGAATTATAAGTCTATGCAGCGCTTTATTGCTTTATTTTTTGTTGTTACCTACGCATTTTGCTTTTACGCTTGTGGTTCTCAAGGCGATAACTCGAATTCAACCGCTACAACTACAAAAAGCACTAATCCCAATAAATTAGAAGCAAAAGCGGAAGAAGGTAAAGAGTTAAGTCCTGAAGAAGTACAGGTATTACTGAAGGACATGGATGCTTCTAACCCTACGGAAGCACAAAAAGAGGCGATTCGTCAAAGAAATAAAAGACGCGACCCTTATACGGGCTACGATATCAGAGCCAAAGAGGCTGCCAGACAACTGTGTAATTGCAATAATATCAAACGTCGAACGGATAAGGACAGCTGCGAGATCATTGCCAAAGAGTATTATGATAAAGCTATTGCCCGCTTACCAGAAAGTGCAAGAAGCACGTTTACTGAAAAGTATAATGCCGCTGTTGCAGATTGCAAAAAGTAGTATTTTTTGAAAAAGCAGAAAGAAAGCCCGTTAAAATTTCATTTTAACGGGCTTTCTTTCTGCTTTTTAGTACCCAGCCAATATGTCGTTGAGCAGCTTGTTATCTCATTTCAATTAAGTCCTGTTCAAGCACTTGAACCCATGATCTTTGCTCTATTTTATCTGGTACCGGGCAGCCTCTTTTTTCGGCGATCAAGTCGAAAGCATCTTTAGTACGCATACCGTAACAAGCAAGCAAGCAAGCTGCGGTTAAGGAAGACCTTCCTATTCCGCCCCAGCAGTGTATAAGTAGTTTTTTACCTTGTCTTAATGCTGCATTTAGACCTTGCAATAAAATTTTGAAATCAGCAACATCATCTGGAACACTATAATCTGCTATAGGATGATTTATGAACTTGATATCGTGTGACTCACAAAGGTCTGACATTTGCTCTAAGCCTATTTGCTTGGATTCTGGGCTAGTGAGCAAGGACAGGAGTATATCAATGCCTTCGGAACGATAGTAGCTTATAGCCTGCTCTAAATCGTTAAAATGAGTTAGCGGGTGTGGCATAGTGGCAATGCAACAATCAGCTTGATCAGTAATGATATAGAATCGCGACATACACCTATCTCTATCTACAAAGTATGTTCTTGAACAAAAAAGTCTTAAGTACCCTGAGGGGGAAACAGAAAAACGGCAACAGGGAAATTTAACTTTTCCTTGCTGCCGTTCTTTATTATTTACTAAACTTTCTGAGTCAGAAAGTGACATAAGCACTATAAACCGCCGAGTACTAGTAACTTGACCTTTATCTGTTTGCGCGACCAATATGAACTCATCACCTCAACTTTCAAGCAGTTGTGATGAAGCCATAAATATTGCACAAATTTGAAATCAAGCTTTTAAAGCAATTATTCCGCAGTTTCAGCTCCAGAAGACTTGCGACCTCTTCTAGTGCGCTTCTTCTTCGTTGCTTCTTTCGTGTAGTGCTCGTTGAAATCCACTAACTCAATGAAAGCTGTTTCAGCACCATCACCACGACGGAAACCTGTGCGTACAATACGTGTATAACCACCAGGGCGGTCACCGATCTTAGCCGCTACAGGGCCAAACAATTCTTTGATCGCCTCTTTATTTTGAAGATAGCTAAATACAACTCTACGGTTATGAGTAGTATCTTCTTTACAACGTGTGATCAAAGTTTCGGCATAGCGACGTAGCGCTTTTGCCTTAGGTAAAGTAGTAAAAATACGCTTATGCTCAATTAGCGAACATGTCATATTAGCCAACATTGCCTTTCTGTGGGCAGCGGTACGGCTCAAGTGGTTATTCTTTTTCCTGTGTCTCATGATCCTATTCGACTTATCATCACTTTACATCCAAGCAGTTCTAGAAAACTACTCTCAGTAACAAGAAATATCATTAAAAAAGTTGGTATTCCGATTTTTATAGAACAAACACTTTAATGTAAAAGGCATCCTCCTAATAATCGGTCAGGACACCAATCAGTCCTCGTCTAACTTATACTTAGAAATATCCATTCCGAAGGATAGACCTTTTTCCTGAATCAGTTCTTCGATCTCCATCAATGATTTCTTACCGAAGTTTCTGAATTTGATCAAGGTATTCGTATCGTAACGTACTAATTCAGAAAGCGTGTTGATTTTCGCAGCTTTCAAACAGTTGTAAGCACGAACAGAAAGATCCATATCTTCCAATGGCGTTTTCAATAGCTTACGCATGTGTAAGATGTGCTCATCGACAACATCTTCAACATCTTTAGCCGCAGAATCGAAAGATATATTTTCATCTGAAATCAAGATCAAATGCTGAATCAGAATCTTAGCTGCTTCTTTGATCGCATCTTCCGGATGTATCGTACCGTCTGTTTTAATCTCTAAAACAAGCTTTTCATAGTCCGTACGCTGTTCTACACGAGTACTACTTACGAAGTACTTCACATTTTTGATCGGCGTGTAGACAGAATCGATAGGGATAGTACCATGCGGCATATCCTTAGGCTTGTTATCATCTGCTGGAACATAGCCACGACCTTTAGCTACAGTTAGTTCAAGATTCAACTCGACATCCGGATCCATTTCACAAATAACAAGATCAGGATTAGTGATTTTGAAAGAAGCAGTATGCTTCTCTATATCACCAGCTTTGAATTCACTCTGTCCTTTAATAGAAATGAAGATGCGTTCTTCCTCGTACTCTTCTTCGCCATCATCAAGTAGGCGCTTGAAACGAACTTGTTTCAAATTTAGCACTACCTCAGTGATGTCTTGTATCACTCCTTTTAAAGTAGAGAACTCATGATCAACACCATCGATTTTGACAGTGGTGATCGCATACCCCTCTAGAGAGGACAGTAGAATACGACGTAGCGCATTACCAACTGTAACACCGAAGCCAGGCTCTAAAGGTCTGAATTCGAAAAGTCCTTCAAAGTCATTAGCTTTAGTAGCTACAATCTTATCTGGTTTTTGAAAAGCGAGTAATCCCATGTATGGAGAAATTGGTAGAATTGATTGACGTACAAAATAAAGAGAAAGCTTGTTGGCTTTGATAGAACAAAATAGCTATGCAAACTCAACAATCACCCCTTATTAATATAGGAAAGTTCACGCTACCGAAACCAAGCTAATAACCTGATTTTCGATGGCGTGAACGGATAGTGTAGAAGTACTAAATTACTTAGAGTACAGTTCTACAATTAACTGTTCGTTGATGTTCTCTGGAATCTCAGAACGTTCAGGTACAGAAATGAAAGTACCTGTCATATCTGACTGACTCCAATCTAACCAAGAAAAACGCTTGCCTTTCTGAGAAAGGGCGGTGCTGATTACTTCCATACCTCTTGACTTAGGACGAACAGTGATTTTATCACCTGGACGTACATTACAAGATGGGATGTTTGTAACGACACCATTCAACATGATATGACCATGCGATACCAACTGACGTGCTCCTCTACGAGAGGAAGCTAAACCTAATCGGAATACCACATTGTCTAGACGAGCCTCTAGCATTTGCAATAAGATCTCACCTGTAATACCTTGCTTACGGCTTGCTTTTTCGAAAAGGTTACGGAACTGACGCTCCAAAACACCATAGGTGTATTTAGCCTTTTGTTTTTCTTTCAATTGCAAACCATATTCCGAAGGCTGCTTTCTTCTTCTTGAAGAACCATGCTGCCCAGGAGGGAAATTGCGTCTTTCAAAAGATTTGTCATAACCGAATATCGCTTCACCGAACTTACGAGCGATTTTCGTCTTAGGACCTGTATATCTTGCCATGATATTTAAGATTCTATGCGCTGTATCATTTGACGTTCTGATAGCTACAGCATTAATTAGCTTTAAAAGCTAAAATCAATACGACTAATTCTCTTTAGCTAAAGATGCTATGAACGTATCAGCATCTAGAACACATAAAAAAGCGCTACTAAAAAGACAAGAAGTGAGCGTTATTATACTCTTCTTCTTTTAGGGGGACGACAGCCATTATGAGGCAATGGTGTCACGTCACGAATGACGGTCACCTCGATACCTGAAGAAGCAATCGTACGAATAGCTGACTCACGACCAGAACCTGGTCCTTTTACGAACACCTCAACTCGGCGTAAGCCCGCATCATAAGCTGTACCTGCCGCATCTGCTGTAGCTACCTGAGCTGCGTAAGGCGTATTTTTTTTCGAGCCACGGAATTTCGCTTTACCAGCAGAGCCCCAAGAAATCACTTGGCCAGCATTGTTAGTAAAAGAAATAATGATATTGTTGAAGCTCGCACGGATATAAGCGCGGCCTTCGGCCTCAACTTTAACTACCCGTCTTTTTACATTCTTTTTTCTTCCTTTTGCCATTTCGCAAACTTGATTGAAGGGAACTGAGACTTATTTAAAACAACTATAAACCTCGGTAAAAACCTTAGATGAACAAGAATTACTTAGTAGCTTTCTTCTTACCTGCTACTGTCTTACGTTTACCCTTTCTAGTTCGAGCGTTGGTCTGAGTTTGCTGACCACGAACGGGAAGACCTTTACGGTGACGGATACCTCTATAAGAGCCAATATCCATCAATCGCTTAATATTCAATTGAATCTCCGCACGCAACTCCCCTTCAAGGGTATAATCGCTCAGTACATTTCGTAAGCCAGCGATTTCTTCATCTGATAGATCAGATACGCGTGTATCGTAACTAATGTTCGCTTTGTCCAATATCTCCAGCGCACGGGTTCTACCGATACCATAGATATAGGTCAAGGCGATGAAGGCTTTTTTATTCCGTGGAAGATCTACTCCTGCTAAACGTGCCATATCAACCTTGTCTTTGTTTGAACTTAGGATTCTTCTTGTTAATCACATAAAGCTTACCCTTACGCTTTACGATCTTGCAGTCTGCACTGCGTTTCTTTACTGATGCTCTTACTTTCATGGTAAGGATCTTATTTATACCTGTACTAACACATCGGAAAGCAAGGTGATTGAAAAGAGTAAAGCGCACTACAAGCCATTGCAGTAAAAAATATTACCAAAACATTCTTTACAAACTTAATGACCATCAATGTAAGTGCTATCTATTACTTATAGCGGTAAGTGATTCTCCCTTTCGTTAAATCGTAAGGAGACATTTCTACTGCTACTCTATCACCAGGTAGAATACGTATGTAATACATGCGCATTTTACCAGCAATGTGGCAAATGATTTCATGATCGTTCTCTAATCTCACTCTGAACTTGGCGTTCCCTAGAGATTCGACAACGACACCATCTTGCTTTATTAAATCCTTTCTCGCCATTTAGGCAGGTATATTGGTGAGTATATGTACCTTCCCTTTAATCTTAAAAGGGACAAACACATTAACTTAATATTTAGTTCTTCAGAACGGCTTGCAAAAATACAAAAAACTGTCCAAACATTTAAGCAATAGGACTCAATTCTTGATTGTTTTTTACAGCTTGCTCTATATAAGTGAAAGTGGATAAGATATCCGCCTTGTCTTTTCTTACTGCGACAGTATGTTCAAAGTGTGCCGAAGGCTTTCCATCTGCCGTTACGATCGTCCAGTTATCATCCAATCGTCTCACATCCTTGACACCCATGTTTATCATGGGTTCAATGGCCAGTACTAAACCGGACTTCAATTTGATGCCTCTTCCCCGCTTGCCGTAATTCGGAACTTGTGGATCTTCATGCAGATTCCGACCTACACCATGACCTACTAAGTCTCTAACAACACCATAGCCATTTTGACGCTCTGTGTATTGCTGAATGGCGAAACTAATGTCTCCGATTCTCTTCCCTTCTACAGCTTGTTCGATTCCTTTGTAAAGCGATGCTTTGGTCACTTCTAAAAGTCGCATCTTTTCCGCGTCGACTTCCCCTACGCAATAGGTATA
>JAHDGT010000005.1:0-20863 GCA_020631675.1 Bacteroidota bacterium | reverse complement strand
CGGAATCACCGTAATAGCCGTTCGCCAGTACACCACAATCTATAGAGACTATATCACCTTCCACTAGTTCTCTGTCACTTGGCATTCCGTGTACGACTTCTTCGTTGATGGACATGCATAAGGTGAAACCAAAACCGCCATAGCCTTTGAAGCCAGGTTCCGCATCATTATCTCTAATGAAGGTTTCCGCGGTTTCGTCTAGCTTGATTGTTTTAATACCCGGTCGAATCAACTTAGCAACTTCAGCATGCGCTTTGCCCACTAGTTGACAACTATGACGAATCAACTCGATCTCGTCATCAGTCTTATAGAATATCTGTTTTCTTCTATTGATTCTCACGGTAGATAAAAAGATGCGAAAAGAAAATTTCCCATCCATGAATTTGAATGGGAAATTCTTGCTTGAAAAACAATGTTGCTCGCGCAAGGGATAGCAGTGGTAATACGCCCGATGAATGCGCCCTGAGGGGCGGTTTACAAAAACGTACGATATTATTACATGCTCGCCCCAACAGGAGCAGGACCACGACCTTTGATACGAGAGCTGCCTTTCATTAAACCGTCATAGTGACGCATTAGTAAGTGACTCTCTATTTGTTGTAAGGTATCTAACATTACTGCTACTAAAATCAATAATGAAGTACCTCCGAAGAATATCGCGAATTGAGTGTTTACACCTGCAAGCATTGCGAAAGCAGGTAAAATAGCAACCAAACCTAAGAAGATAGATCCAGGCAATGTGATTCTTGACAATACTGTATCAATGAAATCCGCTGTTTTACGTCCGGGCTTCACACCAGGAATAAAACCTCCATTACGCTTCATATCATCTGCCATTTGAGTTGGGTTGATGATCAAAGCTGTATAGAAATAAGTGAAGATCACTACCAATAAGAACATTGCGAAATTATACCAGAAAGAGGTATAGAATGCTCCGGACTGCATGCTGATGAAGAACTCGGAATCCTGTGGGAAGAACTGTGCGACAAATGATGGGATGAACATCAAGGCTTGCGCGAAGATGATAGGCATCACACCAGATGCGTTCACTTTTAACGGGATGTAATTTCTAGTACCCCCGTACTGTCTATTACCTACGATACGACGTGCATATTGCACAGGTATTCTTCTTGTACCTTGTACCAGAAGCACACAGGCCACTACGATCGCTACTAACATCGCCATCTCAATGATGAAGAAAATCAAACCACCACCTGCGGAACGAGCGATGAACTCAGCTGCGAAAGCCCCTGGTAGTGTAGCGATGATACCGATCGTAATTAATAAGGAAATACCGTTTCCGATACCTTTATCTGTGATTTTTTCACCTAACCACATACAGAAAATAGTTCCTGCTGTGAGTACGATCATGGTAGATAATGCGAAAATGAAAGGGTTCGTCTGGTCTAATACCAGTGCTGGACCCGCAATAGAACGTAGATAAGTGATATACCCTAAACCCTGAACCGCCGTAACCGCTAATGTCAGATAACGTGTCATCTGAGTGATTTTCTTACGACCGCTCTCTCCGTCTTTCTGCATCTTTTGGAAATACGGAACCGCCAGCGTTAATAACTGCATGGCGATCGATGCGGAGATGTAAGGCATGATACCTAAAGCGAAGATCGAGGCACGTGAGAAAGCTCCACCAACGAACATATTCAGTAAACCTAATAAACCATCACCACCGATGCCACCTCCATTAGAGGCTAGATCAGTTAAGGTAGATGGATCAACACCAGGTAGTACGATATGCGAACCAATTCTATAAACGAGAATAAGTCCAAGCGTAAGCAGAATCTTCTGACGAAGATCTTCGATGCTCCAAATATTTTTAAGGGTGCTTATGAAACGTTTCATGACGTATGTTTCATTATCGTAATTGCTTAAACAACAATCACCATTATCTTTTTATCGTAGTTGGGAGAAACAAGAAACGGGCGATTTGTAATCCTCACTAAATTATTAAGGAAACAAATCGCTCGTTAGATGTTTTACTTTTCTAAAGTCTCAGCGGTTCCGCCAGCAGACTCTATTGCCGACTTAGCTGATTCGCTGAATGCGTGAAGACGTACATTGACTGCTTTACTGAGCTCGCCACGTCCTAACACTTTAACTTTATCGGACTTTTTAACCATTCCCCATTCGCGCAACTTGTCGAAATCAATGGTATTAGTCCCGTGCTTCTCTGCTAATTCCTGAAGTCGCTCCAAATTCATAGCCACGTAATCTACGCGATTGAAATTTTTGAAACCACGTTTAGGTAAACGCATTTGAAGAGGAGTCTGTCCACCTTCATGGTTACGTTTCTTAGAGTAACCAGAGCGAGACTTTTGTCCTTTATGTCCACGTGTAGAAGTACCGCCACGGCCAGAACCCTGACCTCGACCAACACGTTTTTTATTCTTAACTGAACCTTCAGCAGGTTTAAGATTGCTAAGTATGTTCATGGCTTACAGATATTCGACGTTCAACAAATGTTTCACCTTAGCGATCATTCCTTCGACCTGAGGTGAAAGCTCTTTTTCTATCGTGTGGTTTAACTTACGTAACCCTAAAGCGCGAACCGTATCTTTCTGTTTGCGCGAACGGTCGATCGTACTTTTAACCAATGTGAGCTTTGCTTTAGCCATTTTCTTAGTTATTTATCTGGAGGGTGTTCGTAAGTAGTACAAAGCTTGTACCAGCTTAGAATTACCCATTCCGTTTTCTATTGCTCAATCGCTGCGGTCCGTAACGGACGGATGAGTATGAGATTATCCGTTAAAGACTTTATCAACACTGATACCACGTTCTTTAGCCACTTGCTGTGGAGAGCGCAGTGAAGCCAAAGCATTGATGGTCGCCTTAACTACGTTATGTGGATTAGAAGACCCTAAAGACTTCGCGATCACGTTTTTCACACCTGCCATATCCAGCACAGCACGCATCGCACCACCTGCGATTACACCAGTACCTTTTGAAGCTGGGCGGAGTAACACCTTAGCAGCTCCGAATTTACCGATCACTTCGTGAGGGATAGCACCTTTGTAAACAGGAATGCGAATCATGCTTTTCACAGCATCTTCGCGGCCCTTATCAATAGAGCCTGTTACATCAAGGGCTTTTCCAAGACCATGTCCGACGGCACCTTCGCCATCACCAGCGACAACCACTACCGAAAAGCTGAAGGTACGACCACCTTTGGTCACTTTAGCTACACGGTTGATGTTAACCACCTTGTGCTTAACATCCGTTTCTGTGGGCTTTACTTTTTTATTATTCCTAGCCATAAAGCGATACTGAATTTAGAATTTTAAGCCTGCTTCACGAGCACCATCAGCTAGTGACTTCACTCGACCATGATACAAATAACCGCTACGATCAAAAACAACGGTGTTCACACCAGCAGCAACGGCTCTCTCTCCTACCAATTTACCAACACGGCCAGCAACTTCAGATTTGTTGCCACTATTATCTACAGCTTCTTCTCTTGAAGACGCAGATGCCAAAGTATGTCCTTTGGTATCATCAATTACTTGTGCGTAGATATACTTATTACTACGGAAGACACAAAGACGAGGGCGAGCGGTTGTCCCACCCATTTTTTTTCGTGTCTTATACTGGATTTTGCGACGTCTTTCGCGTTTGGTCAATGCCATAACAAAAAAACAACGTTTGTATGTGTATTAAATAAAGTGTCTGAATGTAATTCATTGTCATTTAACAATGAATTACAAAAGTCACCCGTGGAACTTACCCAAGCCATCATAGGCATACTACTAATTAGCTTCTTCGGGCGGATTCCGAATATATTATACGGCATGGGATAAAAAAACCAATACCGTAATTGTAAGTTTTCCGTACTATTATTTAGCAGCTGTTTTACCCGCTTTTCTGCGAAGTACTTCACCTTCAAAGCGTACCCCTTTACCTTTATATGGCTCTGGTTTACGGAATGCACGGATTTTAGCGGCAACTTGTCCAATCAGCTGCTTATCGATACTTTGTAGAACGATAAGTGGGTTTTTACCTTTCGCACTCTCAGTCGTTACTTTCACTTCGCCAGGAATAACGAAATAAATAGGGTGAGAATAACCTAATTGCAATTCTAGTAATTGCCCTTTTGCTTCGGCTCTGTATCCCACACCGACCAATTCTAATCTCTTCTCGTAGCCGTCGGAAACACCAGTGACCATATTGTTCAAAAGAGATCGGTAAAGACCGTGCATCGCACGATGTCTTTTTTGATCAGTTGGGCGCTTAACCGTTACTTGGCCATCCTCGATTCCGACTTCCATTTCAGGATGAACGGCTTGCTTAAGTTCTCCTTTAGGGCCTTTAACAGTAACTACATTAGCACTATCTACATCTAAGGTCACCTTAGCAGGTAAACTGATCGGTAATTTTCCTATACGAGACATGACTTTCTAATCTTTTCTTGACTGACTAACTCAAAAACAAACTAAGCAGTGAATGAAAGCAGCTTAGCAGATGGTGCAAATCACTTCACCTCCAATCTTCTGGCGACGAGCATCTTTATCCGTCATTATACCTTTAGAAGTAGAAATGATAGCAATACCCAGACCATTCAAAACACGAGGTAACTCATCGCTAGGCGAGTAACGTCTAAGCCCTGGTTTACTAACACGCTTTAATTCCGTGATAGCAGGCTTTTTGGTAACGGGATCGTATTTTAGTGCGATTTTGATCAGACCTTGACCATTCGGTGTATCTTCGAATTTATATCTGAAGATATATCCTTGATCGTATAAGATCTCGGTGATGCGCTTCTTCATATTAGAAGCTGGAATATCCACCACACGGTGTCCTGCGATGACCGCATTACGAACACGTGTTAGAAAATCGCCAATAGTATCAGTAACAGCTGACATAATGAATATCTTATCTAGTTATCACAGCATGAGAATCCCGTCAAAAACAAGGGGTGATTCAAAAAGCGTCCGCAAAGATACGAATTAAAAGTTGGCTAAAAAAAGGACGCATATAGCATACGTCCTTTCTTTAATAAACTATTCTTTTTGATATCCCTATTATATCAGGGAGCAAAGAGGCGGGTATCCCTAACCTCTTAATATAATTGTTGAAATTACCAGCTCGCTTTTCTTACGCCTGGAATCTTACCATCAGAAGCCAATTTACGGAAGCGCACACGTGAAATTCCGAAGAAGCGCATGTACCCTTTAGGACGTCCGGTTAAACGACAACGATTGTGCAATCTAACTGGTGAAGCATTGCGAGGTAATTTATCAAGCGCCTCATAATCACCTTCCGCTTTTAAACGGGCACGCTTTTCAGCGTATTTAGCGACTAGCTTTTTGCGCTTTTCTTCTCTTGCGACTACTGCTTTCCTTGCCATAATAGCTTATTGTTCTTGAGTTTTATTCTTATTCTTGAAGGGCATGCCCATCTCTTTCAACAAAGCATAAGCTTCAGCATCAGTTTTGGCGGATGTCACGAAAGTGATATCCATACCTGTGATGTTATTTACTTTGTCGATTTCGATTTCAGGGAAGATGATTTGCTCAGTAATACCCAAAGAGTAGTTACCTCTACCATCAAAGCTTTTGTCATTCACACCGCGGAAGTCACGAATACGTGGCAAAGCGATGGATAGCAAGCGATCTAAGAATTCCCACATGCGCTCATGTCTTAGAGTGACACGAACCGCGATTGGCATTCCTTCACGAAGTTTGAAGTTAGAAACAGAGCGCTTAGCTTTAACCACTACAGGCTTTTGCCCTGAAATACGCGCCATTTCATCCGCTGCGATATCAATCAATTTTTTATCAGCGGTAGCCCCACCGATAGCTTGATTGATACAGATTTTCTCTAAGCGGGGAGTTTGCATAGAGGAGCTGTATCCAAATTGCTCTTGCAATTTAGCCGCTATTTCTTCTCTATACTTTACTTTCAGTCTTGGTATATAAGTGCTCATCTGTCGTCTAGTCTATGGTTTCCCCAGATTTCTTAGCGTAACGTACGATTTTACCATCTTCCACTCTTCTACCTACTCGAGTAGCTTCACCTGTTTTAGGGTCAACTAACATTAGTTTACAAAGAGGGACAGGCGCTTCTTTCTTGATAATGCCACCTTGAGGGTGTTCCGCATTTGGCTTCGTGTGTCTGGAGACGATATTAACTCCTTCCACGATAGCACGTCCGTTTTTCGTATCCATTTGCAGAATACGTCCTTCCACTCCCTTGGAATCACCAGAGATAACTCTTACGACATCTCCTTTCTTCACATGGAATTTAGGTTTGAAGCGCTTTTGTTGCTGTATTCTTTTCTTGCCCATGGCTGCTAAAGAATTTGAATAATGGGTATAAAAAAACGGTCTTTACAATACTTCGGGGGCCAAAGATACGATACGTGAGTAGCCTTTATCTCTCAACTCACGAGCAACTGGTCCGAAAATACGAGAACCTCTTGGGTCACCGTCCGCATTGACCAATACGATCGCATTGTCATCGAACGAGATGTAGGTACCGTCTTTTCTACGGATTTGCTTTTTGGTTCTCACGACTACGGCTCTTGACACCGTACCCTTCTTG
The DNA here is from genome assembly GCA_020631675.1 of Bacteroidota bacterium. Classification (GTDB taxonomy): domain Bacteria; phylum Bacteroidota; class Bacteroidia; order Chitinophagales; family UBA2359; genus JAHDGT01. The sequence goes on along the minus strand of JAHDGT010000005.1, from coordinate 14,308 downwards.
ACATTACCAGAAGGCAAAGCGTCTTTAATGGTGACAACGATCGTATCGCCGACACCCGCATAGCGTCTTCTTGTACCTCCAAGAACTCTGATACACAGGGCTTCTTTTGCCCCAGTGTTATCAGCAACCTTCATTCTGGACTCTTGTTGAATCATGGCTTATGCTGATTAGATTATTTAGCTCTTTCAATGATCTCAACCAAGCGCCAACGCTTACGCTTACTCATAGGTCGAGTCTCCATGATGCGAACGGTGTCACCGATGTTACACTCGTTTTTATCATCATGCGCTGCGTACTTCTTACTTTGGTTCAGAAACTTACCGTACATCGGGTGCTTGATTTTACGTTCTACTTTCACAGTAATGGTCTTCTCCATTCTGTTACTCGTAACGACACCGACACGCTGTTTTCTAAGATTTCTTTCTTCTGCCATTATCCCTTTATTTTGGAATGACTATTTACTACTAAGCGCTTTCAAGCTCTCTTCTGCGTAATTCGGTGTGTACACGAGCGACGTTCTTTCGAGTTTCGCTCAACACATTCGTATCAGCAAGAATGCCTGTGGCATGATTGAAACGCAAGCGTTGCATTTCAACCTGTAAACCTGTTAACTGCTCTTGCAACTCTTCTAAAGAGAGCTGTCTAAGATCCACTTTTTTCTTTGCCATGACTTATCATTCTTTGTAATCTCTACGAACTACGAACTTCGTTTTAATTGGAAGTTTTTGTGCACCAAGGCGCAAAGCTTCACGAGCAACCTCAATAGGCACCCCTTCCAATTCAAAGAGGATACGTCCGGGTTTCACCGGAGCTACCCAGTGACTGGGAGCACCCTTACCTTTACCCATACGAACTTCCAGAGGCTTTGCGGTAACTGGTTTGTCTGGAAAAATTCTGATCCAAACTTTACCCTCCCTTTTCATATACCTCGTCAAAGCCACACGAGCAGCCTCTATTTGGCGTTGAGTAATCCAGTGTTGTTCTAAAGCTTTGATGCCGAAAGATCCGAACGCCAAGGTAGAGCCTCTTTGGGCATTACCTTTCATTCTTCCTTTCTGTTGCTTTCTAAACTTTGTCCTTTTCGGCTGTAACATAGCTCGTTACTTTATACGCTTGGGCAATCAAATATAACCTTTAATTACCCAAAAAGACTTAATGTTTCTTATTCGATCAGAGCAGTTCATTGAAGTTAAACATCAATGAGCATACCTCATTAGAGGTATATTTTGATTTACTGCCCTCCTCCTCTATTATTATCTCGTCTGTTGTTGTTTCTTCCACCGCGTCCACCGCTTCGACGGTCACCACTGCGACCACCACGACGATCTCCACCACGTCCACCACGACGATCTCCACCACGTCCACCACGACGATCTTTTGGTGGAGCAGAAGGTGCTAGATCCACTTTATCGAAGATTTCCCCCTTACAGATCCAAACTTTAACCCCGATTTTACCGTAAACCGTTTGTGCTTCTTTTAAAGCATAGTCGATATTAGCACGGAAAGTATGTAAAGGTGTACGACCTTCTTTATAGTCTTCAGAACGTGCCATCTCAGCACCTGACAAACGGCCTGATACACGAACCTTGATACCTTCAGCACCTTGTCGCATAGTCGCTGAAATCGCCATTTTGATCGCACGACGATAATTCATACGTGCCTCTAGTTGCTTAGCGATGGTTTCTGCTACGATATTCGCATCTAATTCCGGACGACGGATTTCGATGATATTGATCTGTACGTCTTTACCTGTCAGCTTACGCAACTCCTCACGGATACGATCTACTTCACCACCACCTTTTCCGATGATGATTCCAGGACGAGATGTGTGGATAGTGATCGTGATACGCTTAAGTGTTCTTTCAATGACGATACGAGAAATACCGCCTTTAGAAATACGAGCTTGTAAGTACTCACGAATCTTAACATCTTCCACCAGTTTATCCGCGAAGTCAGCAGAAGTGGCGAACCAATTAGAATCCCATCCTCGGATATATCCTAATCTATTAGCTATCGGATTTACCTTTTGTCCCATATCGTATTAGTTATTATCTCCGTTTTGACCCTGATCATCACCAGACTGTGACTTAGTGTCAACAATAATCGTAACGTGGTTAGAACGTTTTCTGATTCTATAAGCACGTCCGAATGGGGCAGGTCTGAAACGCTTCAGCGTTCTAGCTTGATCCACCCAAATGGCTTTAACATACAATTGCTCATCGTCCAGCTGACCTGGGTTTTTCGCTTCCCAGTTAGCAATACCTGATAACAAAAGTTTCTCAAGCGGACGGGCAGCCCACTTGTTGGTGAACTTCAATATGTTCAAAGCTTTTTCTACCTCAACACCGCGAATTAAATCGGCGACCAAACGCATTTTGCGTGGTGATGAAGGGTAGTTTTTCAATTTAGCGACAGCTTCCATCGATCATTCAGTCTTTAAGCTATAAAATAGCGATACAAGATACGGAGAGTGGATATTCACTCCACCGTTCATGGAACTGGTTTATTTCTTCTTAGCGGCGTGTCCCTTAAAGTTTCTCGTTGGAGAGAACTCGCCTAACTTATGTCCGACCATGTTCTCTGTCACGTAAACAGGGATGAATTTGTTGCCGTTATGTACTGCAAAAGTATGTCCAACGAAGTCAGGAGTGATCATAGATGCTCGAGACCAAGTTTTGATGACGGATTTCTTACCGCCTGCATTGATCGCATCTACTTTCTTTTGCAATTTGTGATGGACGTAGGGTCCTTTTTTCAATGACCTTGCCATGAATATGCCTTTAAATTCCGGTCAGATATATGGTTAAAAAACTGGTCTGCTGATTAAGCAGCGGTGACCAATCTATTATCTAAGTTGCTTAGCGTTTCTTGGTCTTTCTGCGAGTAATGATCAAGCGGCTTGATTGCTTGTTTCTATTACGCGTTTTCTGACCTTTAGCGAAGACGCCTGTTCTAGATCTTGGGTGACCTCCTGAAGCACGACCTTCACCACCACCCATCGGGTGATCCACTGGGTTCATTGCTACTGGACGTGTTCTTGGGCGACGACCTAACCAACGCTTACGACCCGCTTTACCGAGTACTTGTAAGTTGTGATCGGAGTTAGAAACGGTACCGATCGTAGCCAAGCAGGTTAATAAGATCATACGTGTTTCACCAGATGGCAACTTAAGAATGGCATATTTACCATCTTTTGCCGCCAATTGTGCGTAAGTACCTGCACTTCTTGCGATCACTCCACCTTTATTAGGGCGCATCTCGATATTATGTACCAAGGTACCTAAGGGGATATCCGCCAAGAACATCGCATTCCCTACTTCAGGGGTTGCGCTTTTACCCGAACGAATCACATCATCAACTTTCAATCCCTCTGGAGCGATGATGTAACGTTTTTCACCGTCATCATACTTCACAAGAGCGATATAAGCCGAGCGGTTAGGGTCGTACTGAATACTTAATACCGTAGCTGGAACATCATGCTTTTCACGCTTGAAATCTACTATACGGTATCTTCTTTTGTGACCACCACCACGATATCGAGCCGTGATACGACCATTATTATTTCTACCACCAGATTTCTTGATAGGAGCAAGAAGGCTCTTTTCAGGAGTACTCGATGTTAATTCGGTAAATGCATTACCAATTCTGTGGCGAGTACCTGGCGTGATTGGATTATACTTTTTTACTGGCATTATGCAGCGAATTTTAAACAGGCGATGAATGAAGTGTGATTAGAAAAATCTATTGATTTATATACCGGAGTACCAAATCACACATCTTCGTAGAAGTCGATCGTATCGCCTTCTGCTAGAGTAACAATAGCTCTTTTAGTAGCTGCTGATTTCCCTGACAAGATGCCTGCTTTCGTATAACGCGTCTTATGTTTACCTGGACGAATCATGGTATTGACCGCTTCTACAGTAACATTAAAGCTCTGCTCGACGGCTTCCTTGATTTCGATTTTGTTCGCATCCAAACCTACTAAGAAAGTAAATTTGTTCTGCTGCTCTTGGAGCTTCGTCATCTTCTCAGAGATGATCGGGCGTATGAGTATTGTCTTAGCCATTGCTCATTCGTTTTTTGAAGTCCTATTAGACTGTTAGTTAGCAGTCGATTTACGATAAGGCTTCAACAGCACTTTCCGAGATGATGAGTGTGTTGCAATCCAATATTGAATAAGTATTCAAGTTCTTAGCCGAGCTAGAAGTTGCTTTTTCAATATTCCGAACGGATTTCACCACATTCGTATCAGATTCGTTCAATACCAACAAGGTCTTCTTACCGTTAAGACCCAAATTGTTTAGTACTTCAGCGTACTGCTTTGTTTTTGGCACGTCAAAGGATAGATCCTCAAGTACAATGATTCCTCGGTCTTCTTTCGCTTTGTAAGAGAAAGCCGACTTACGAGCTAAATCTTTCACCTTCTTATTCAGCTTGATCTTGTAATTGCGCGGACGAGGTCCGAACATACGACCACCACCTCTGAATAAGGGGCTTTTGATACTACCCGCACGAGCAGTACCTGTACCCTTCTGACGCTTGATCTTTTTAGTGGAACCAGTGATTTCACCACGCTCTTTAGCCTTGTGTGTACCTTGGCGTTGTGCTGCCAAATACTGTTTTACGGCTAAATAGATAACGTGATCATTCGGTTCGATACCGAAAACCTCATCCGGAAGATCCACAGAGCGTCCAGTTGATTGTCCACTTTTATTTAGAACGTCGAATTTCATAACAACTCTTATTGTTCAATGACAACATAAGACCCCCGAGCACCAGGGACATTTCCTTTAATTAAGATAAGGTTCTTATCTGCCAAGACCTTAACAATTTCAAGACCTTGGGTCTTTACTCTTTTACCACCTGTACGTCCGGCCATACGCTGACCTTTCAATACTCTTGATGGTGTAGATGCCATACCGATGGCACCCGGTGCGCGTAAACGGTTGTGCTGACCGTGAGTTCTATCTCCAACACCACGGAAACCATGACGCTTAACTACCCCTTGGAATCCTTTACCTTTCGAGGTTCCGACTACACTCACGATATCACCTTCCTCGAAAAGATCAACGCCCAACTCGTCACCTAGATTTGCTTCTAAGTCGAAATCGCGGAACTCTACCAATTTGTGTTTTGGTGAGACGCCTGACTTAGCGAAGTGCCCTTGCATGGGCTTAGAAGTATTCTTCTCCTTCGCATCATCAAAAGCGACTTGAACCGCATTATATCCATCTGTTTCTTCTGTTTTCACTTGCGTGATGAAACAAGGTCCAGCTTGGATAAGTGTGCATGGTAGTTGGCGACCCTCTTCATTGTAGAAGCTGGTCATACCGACTTTTTTGCCGATCAAACCTATCATGATACTATACTTTAATTTCTACGTCAACTCCGCTGGGCAATTCCAACTTCATTAGCGCGTCGATGGTCTTTGAAGTGGAGCTGTAAATGTCCAACATACGCTTGTGCGTACATAATTGGAACTGCTCCATAGATTTCTTGTTGACGTGCGGAGAACGAATCACCGTAAAGATTTTCTTTCTCGTTGGCAACGGGATAGGACCAGAGATCACTGCTCCAGTTGCACGAACTGTCTTTACGATTTTTTCCGCTGATTTATCAACAAGGCTGTGGTCGTAGGACTTCAGCTTTATCCGAATACGCTGGGTCATGATGTATTATGCTTCTACGTTTAACTTACCTTGTGCCTTAGCGATCACCTCTTCCGAAATACTGTTTGGAGCAGGTGCGTAGTGAGAGAACTCCATGCTTGATGTTGCTCTACCCGAAGTAATGGTTCTCAAAGAGGTCACATAACCGAACATCTCAGATAAAGGCACTTTAGCCTTGATCACCTGAGCGTTACCTTTAGTGTCCATCCCCTCCATCATACCACGACGACGGTTCAAGTCACCCATTACACTACCGCTATAATCATCTGGTGTGATCACCTCTAGCTTCATGATAGGCTCTAAGATTTGTGGCTTCGCATTTTTACAAGCGTGGCGGAAGGCCATTTTAGCACACAATTCAAAAGAGAAGTTATCCGAATCCACAGGGTGGAAACCACCATCATACAGGCGAACTTTCAAAGAAGGCATTTCGTATCCTGCTAAAGGTCCGTTAGACATTGCCTCTTTAAAGCCTTTTTCTACAGAAGGAATGAATTCACGAGGAATAGACCCTCCTTTGATAGCATTCTCGAACTGTAAACCTTCTTCAACCTCACCAGATTCTTCTGATGGTTCAGCAGGCATTACTTCTATTAAAATCTTCGCATACTTACCACGACCACCAGACTGCTTCTTATACACTTCTGTGTGATCTACTTTAGCAGAGATAGACTCTTTATAGTTCACTTGAGGTGCACCTTGGTTACATTCCACTTTGAACTCGCGACGTAAACGGTCAACGATGATCTCTAAGTGCAATTCACCCATACCGCTAATCACGGTCTGTCCGGTTTCCTCATCAAAGCGAACCTTGAAAGTAGGATCCTCTTCAGATAGTTTAGCCAAACCTACACCTAAACGGTCTACGTCTTTTTGGCTCTTAGGCTCTACAGCCAAGCTGATCACAGGGTCTGGGAAAGTCATACTTTCCAATACGATAGGCGACTTAAGGTCACAAAGCGTATCACCTGTACGAATATCCTTAAAACCAACACCTGCTGCGATATCTCCTGCTTCAACAACCTCAATAGGATTCTGCTTATTAGAGTGCATTTGGTACAAGCGAGAAATACGCTCTTTCTTAGTAGAACGAGTATTTAACACCTGAGAACCTGCGTCTAACTTCCCGGAATACACACGGAAGAAGCACAAACGACCTACATAAGGGTCAGTAGCAATCTTAAATGCTAAAGCAGAGAATGGATCATCTACAGATGGACGACGAACATCTTCTTCGCCTGTATCAGGGTTCGTACCTTGGATAGGTGGCACCTCAACAGGAGACGGTAGGAATTCGATCACTGAGTCCAACATTGCTTGAACACCTTTATTTTTAAAGGCAGAACCGCACAACATAGGAATGATTTTCAAATCGACAACTGCTTTACGTAAAGCAGCACGCAATTCATCAGGCGTGATCGCATCAGGATCCTCGAAGAATTTCTCCATGATATCGTCATCGTACTCAGCGATAGACTCTACCATTTTCTCTCTCCACTCTTCAACCAACTCCTTCATATCATCAGGAATAGGCACTTCCTTATAGGTCATACCCTTAGTCTCCTCGTCCCAAACAATACCTTTGTTGGTGATCAAATCAACTACTCCTTTAAAATCATCTTCAGAACCGATAGGCAACTGCAAAGGAATTGGGTTAGCACCCAAAATCTCGCGCACTTGACTTACTACTTCTAAGAAGTTAGCACCTGTACGGTCCATTTTATTAACGAATCCGATACGAGGTACGCCATAGCGGTTCGCTTGACGCCAAACTGTTTCAGATTGTGGCTCTACACCACCTACTGCGCAAAATAGTGCTACTACACCATCTAGTACGCGTAAAGAACGCTCTACCTCAACTGTGAAATCAACGTGTCCTGGCGTATCGATAATATTTACCGCATAGTCCTGGTCTTTGTAGTTCCAGTTGGTTTTGGTAGCAGCAGAAGTGATCGTGATACCACGCTCTTGCTCCTGCTCCATCCAGTCCATAGTGGCAGCGCCATCATGAACCTCACCGATTTTGTGCGTCAATCCTGTATAGTACAGAATACGCTCAGTGGTAGTTGTTTTACCCGCATCAATGTGCGCGGCAATACCGATGTTTCTTGTAAACTTGAGATTCTTAGACATTGCTAGAGTGTTTAGCGCATTAAAAAATCGCTCGGAAACAGAATGAATATTAAGCTCTAAAGTGTGCAAATGCTTTGTTGGCTTCCGCCATACGGTGCGTATCGTCTCTTCTCTTGATAGCCGCACCTTCGCCCTTAGCAGCTGCCATTAATTCGGCAGCCATCTTAATGGCCATTGACTTACCGTTGCGTTTGCGGGCAAACATGATGATCCACTTCATACCCACTGAAATACGACGATCAGGACGAATTTCTGTTGGGATCTGGAAGGTGGCACCACCTACACGCTTACTACGTACTTCGACACCCGGCATAACGTTGTTCAACGCCTTTTTCCATACCGCATGTCCGCTGTCGCCAGTCTTCTCTTCGATGATGTCCATTGCATCATAGAATACTTTGAAAGACTTACTTTTCTTACCGTCGTACATTAACATGTTAACGAAGCGGGTCACTAGTTGATCTCCGTAACGTGGATCTGGTGCTAATGGGCGTTTTTTAGCTCTTTGTTTACGCATAACAGCTTAGTCTTTATTGTCAGCAGGCTTCTTTCTCGAAACAAATCAAGCAGCCAGCTTACCGTCAATAATTATTTTTTAGGTCTTTTCGCTCCGTACTTGGAACGTCCTTGCTTACGATTCTCAACACCAGCGGTATCAAGCGTACCACGAACGATCGTATAGCGAACACCTGGAAGGTCTTTTACCCTACCTCCGCGAATCAACACGATCGAGTGTTCCTGCAGATTGTGCCCTTCACCAGGGATATAGGCGATCACCTCGATACCGTTCGTTAAACGGACTTTGGCTACCTTACGCAATGCGGAATTCGGTTTCTTAGGTGTTGTCGTATATACTCTCGTACATACACCACGACGTTGAGGGCAAGAGTCTAATGCTCTGGACTTACTTACCGTCTTTTGTGCGACGCGACCTTTACGTACTAATTGTTGAATAGTCGGCATGATAAAATATTAACCTCTATTTTCGTCTGGAATAGCTACGAGTTTATGAAACAGGTAAAGCCTCCACCTCTCTTAAAACTAAGAGTTTCAAGGCAATTTGTTATCGGCCCTCGTGGCCATCATCCCTCATTATTAATATGAAATGCTTTGTTGAGGTTCAAAGCGGGTGCAAAGATATATCTTATCGATCAATCGGCCAAACGTTTCTAAAAAATAATCGACAAAGCGGAGCTATAAGGTGTCTTTGTCCCGGATATTGATCTATTCTATCCTATTTTGTTGATTTCTCCTGCTTGGGCAAACTAAACTTCATTCCATGTCAATCTTCTTTAAATGGCGATCTGATGATCACACTATCGTGATCGAACATACAAGCACCAAAGCTTATTGTGTATTGTTACCAATGCGTGGGGCACGCCTATCTCGACTGGGCTTGTATCATGTATCATCAGCTGCTGTGCTGGATCTAATTCACGGGATTTCTGAAGGATCGAGCACAGCTCCCGACCCAGCTTACAAAAGCGCACATCTGCTACCCTACCCCAATAGAATCAACAATGGGTCTTATAGGTTTAGAGGTCGGTCGTATCAATTGCACATCAATGAGCGGCAAAACCTGCATGCTTTACATGGTTTCATTGATGAGCGGCCGTTTCAACTTATGCGAATACAAGAGGATTTGCAAGAAGAAAATTTAGATATTGAATTCCGACATTCTTATGATGGGTCTATTGCTGGCTTTCCTTTCCCTTTTGATATTCAGCTAAGCTATACTTTCAGCGCAAGTGCGTTATCCTTACAAGTACGGATCATAAATACCGGACCGGGGGCGATGCCAATGGGCTATGGGTGGCATCCTTATTTTCATTTAGGTGCTGGATCGGTGAACGACTGGCACTTACAGCTTCCTGCTGAAGTAGATGAGGTCATAACCAATGATAGCATGATCCCCACAGGTGAGCGAAACCGTTTTTCAGCCTTCGGAGTTGCGGGTGCTATTGGTGATCGGTTTTTCGATACTGGCTTTTTGATCAAAAGCAAAGCGGACGATCAAGGAAGGCATGTACTTCGTTTGAGTGATCCTTCGAGAAACATTCATTTACTTTGTTGGCAGGGGCGGGAATTGCCTTATGTGCAATTGTATACGCCGTCTGACAGAAAAACGATCGCTATAGAAGCTATGAGTTGTGCGGCCGATGCGTTTAATAATGGCATGGGCTTGATACAATTATCCTCTGGTTCTTCTTTTGACTGTAGGCTGGGGTGTGCTTTGGAAAAGTGATCGCGCTGATCCCGCGCGAGGGATAGGAGTGGAAATGAGCCGATCAGATGCGCACTGAGCGGCGGGCTAAAAAGGCGGCCCAGAGGTAGCCATTTTTAGCCCTGCCAGCGAAGCAGCAGATGATCGGGGAATTGGAATGGATAGCCCGGTGGACGCAGTGGAAGCTTGCGCTTTATTTAGACCCGAGACATGAGACTCGAGACATGAGATTTTCGTGCTGTGCGCCGATCGAACAAGACGAGTAAGAACGCAGGCTTTTATTGCGGGTACGCGCCCGATTAATTATTCAAGCTTACTAAACTAATACTTTTGCGTTATTGGATACAGATCATATTGAGTTTGCTCTTGGGCGGTGGGATCTACCTTATTTACAGGAGTGAGGATCTACTGATGTTCTCTTGGGCGGAACGATCGGGTTTAGGTGGTGTGATCTCGTTCTTGCGATCTTTAGCTATTGCTGATGTTGAATTAGCGGATTGGGTTTTATATAGCTTGCCTGACGCGCTCTGGTTATTTGCTTTTTGTTTGTTTTTTATTTGGGTGTGGCAGGGGCAGCAAGGAAAGTTAGCGAGTGCTTGGCGTTTGTTTCCTGCTGTTGTGGCTCTGGTTTGGGAATGTGGGCAGTTGACCCCTTTTGTTAGTGGTACTTTTGACCCTATTGATCTATTTTTCTACTTACTGGCTGCTGTACTGGCTTATGGACAGCGATAAAAAAGACTATTTGTTCATGTATTTGTTTTTTGACACTGAAACTACTGGATTGCCCAAAAGTTGGAAGGCACCGGTCACTGATCTAAAAAACTGGCCAAGGATGGTCCAGTTGGCTTGGATGCTTTACGAGCCTGACGGAACGCTTATTGAATCTCATGATCACATTATTTATCCGGAGGGTTTCGCCATTCCTTATGATGCTGCCCGTGTGCATGGGATCAGTACTGAAAGGGCGAAAGAAGAAGGTTTACCGCTTAGCGACAGTTTGATACAATTCGCCAAAGCGGTAGACTTGTCGACTCATTTGATTGCTCATAACATGAGCTTTGACGAGAAGATCATCGGGGCGGAGTTTTTGCGGAAGAAAGTGCCGCATACTTTATTTGATACGATCCGACTTTGTACGATGCATAGTAGTACGGATTATTGCGAGATACCCGGGCGTTATGGGTATAAGTGGCCTAAACTGGAAGAATTACACCGCATTTTATTTGGTCAGGCTTTTGAAGACGCGCACAATGCGAAGGCGGATGTGCTGGCTTGTGCTAACTGTTTTTTTGAATTGAAGAAGCTGGGGGTGATGTGACGATGTGACCGCTGGGCGACAAGCAACTGTGCCAGCTCAATATTTCGTTTACAGGTAAGCAACCATTTCAATGCTTGATGTCCCTATTGATTATACTAAACGAAAAAGATATGCCATTCCGATCTATTTTATCCTTATTAGGTATTTGCCTTTTCGCCTTCTTGGGCATTGCGACCTCACAAGACGAGCCGCCTTTGGTGGTCTTGGATGTCGACTTTTCACTTACTGCTGACAGCACGGCGGTCATCATTAAGAACAATGATGATTTCGACTATGAAGAAGCTACTGTAGGTTTGATTTCCAATGGGAATATAGCCTATGATATAGACGGTTATAGTTTAGCCAGTTTGACCACGGACACCCTAGCGATCAATCAATTCATCAATGCAGATGGCTTTTCATTCCCTGAAGACGATTTTCCGAAGTCGTTCTTCATCCATAATTTCTCTGAGGAAGGTTATGGAGAGTTCGCATTTCAATTTGAATAATACCACTATGAAAACACAAACTACCTTATCGGTACTTGGCCTTTGCTTTTTTATCGTTATAGGCCTTGGCTGTTATGATTTCGGCCCTTTCGTATCGTTAAAATCGGAAGTGCGCTTGAACGATGATGGGTCAGCACTGATCATTAAGAACAATGATGATTTCGATTATGAAGGGGGGCACTTGCTCTTCATAGCTGAACGTAAAAATGAACGTTATCACGTTTACGATTATCATTTAGCCAGCTTGGCACAAGATACCCTCGCACTTGAAAACTTCAGAAGCGATGAGGGCGAAGAATTGTCGGAAGACTTTGATCCTTCGATGTTCTGCATATTCGTAGATCTTGCTGATGAAAGCGGTACCGGGGAATTCGAGTATTATTTCGAGTAATCGCTTGGAATTTAATTCTATCAAATATTTTACCTCAAAAAGCCTTAAGAGTTACAGAACAATAACTCTTAAGGCTTTTTTTATTTAGGTTTATCTTAGCTCAATCGGGCGACCACAAGGGATCGCCCCTACCTTAATATCAATCATACACTCATTTTCAATCCTCCATTACAAATGCATCCATTTTACTTGCGAAGCGTTTTCGCGATTCTATTTTTCGGTTGTTTGTCTTTTTCCGCGAACACTTTAGCTCAAGACACCACACCTCCTTCTCCAGATGCTTCGGAATGGCTTTTGGCTCCACAGCCTGCTGGTTCTGATGCTGTTAGTATGTCGGCTGCCGTAGCTACGGACGATATGAATGATGTGGAATATTATTTCGAATGTGTTACCGGCGGCTGTAATGATAGCGGTTGGCAGAGCAGTCACATTTATACGGATACAGGTTTAGCTACTGACATGACCTACAGCTACCGTGTAAAAACCCGCGATACTTCTCCGGCCCAGAATGAAACGGAGTGGTCTGATACGGGCACAGCAACTACAGTTGCCCCTCAAGCGGGTGGTTTCACCTATAATTGGGCGAATTTCGACAATAGTACGGGCGAGGAGTTCGGCGATGAAGCGGTAAGTCATGATTTCACGGGTGTACGCACCCTCTCTCATGTGCCTGCGATCGGGGTACACCCGAGAATCTTCTTTAACCCGGAAGACATACCAGAGATACAAACTCGAATGAGCACTACTGCGAGTGGTCAAGAAGTTATGGCACAAATTCATGCTTTCACGACTTTACTTAATTTAGGATATGGGTCTGGCGGTTATACTCATGGAGCCTCTTATGGACAAAATGCGAATGGGGAAAACTATGTGTCGAATGGTGGTTACTGGGATTCCAATCCTCAATATGAAAAACTGATCGCCAATGACCCTACTGCTTGGGATGGTGCGGATTTAAAACGTCGTAATCTTTGTTCTTCTATTATGGCTTTAGAAGCCTTTGAATGTTTGATCAAACAAGGAGAGTTTGACCCTGACACGGGTGAGTATTATGACGACCGTGCCGCTGATCTCGCGGAGGCGATGGCTTATTGGGCCAGCTTGGTGATCGGTGACCCGACGGTCAATCCTGAAAACCTTGACTTTGGTTATTTCGGAGGAACGCATATGGCTTTGTGCTACGATTTGAACTACAATGCTATGACCGACGCGCAACGCGATCTGGTTCGGCAAGCCTTATCTCAGATCACGCCTGAGTTGCCACGTTATGGAAATGAAAGCACCCCTTATGCCACAACCAGTAACTGGTGCGCTTTGAACTCTTTTGAAGTAATGACCAACTTTGCTATTGAAGGGGAAGAAGGCTATAAACCTGAACTGATGGCTCGTTGGATGCGCGCCATGTATAACTTCATCAATTACGGCTGGTATCCTTCAGGAGCGGGTTTAGAAGGCTTAGGGAAAAACTATATGTACGTAACCACTCAAGTAGCTTGTGCGAGACGCGGCTATAGTCTTTTAGGACATCCGTATATGCGCACCTATAGCAACGATTTTCTCCCTGCTATTATGCAGCCTTATGGTAATGCCTTCCAATCTTATGATGTGTGGGGTGGTGCCGGTTGGGACATTGATCAAGGCGAGTATAAATTCAGTTCAGCAGATGCTGTGGGCTTGAAATGGGTATTCCCGGATGACGAGGGCGTGGATTTCGTATGGCGGAATTACATTAGCAAAGCATCTGGCTATACTACCGAAGGCTATGTTTACCAACAGCTACGCCCGGATGACGGCTACTATAACCACCTTTTACCCGGTGCCATCTTCGCATTAGATTATGATACAGGAGATTGGGCTACTACAAATGAAAGCATCAGAGATTCTGAAGAAGATTACTTCGCACTGGATAGGGGTTTGAGTGTGCTCCGCAGTGGATTTGATCAAGATGCTTTATCCATGCAATTCCACGCTCGCCAAGATATGGGCGGACATACGCATGGGGATCGCAACGACTTCACCTTGAGTGGACTGGGTAGAATGTGGGTGAAAAAGACCTTTGGGGGGAGCAATTTCCATTCTACCTAT
>JAHDGT010000362.1 GCA_020631675.1 Bacteroidota bacterium | reverse complement strand
AGTGGTATGAGGTAGCCCCAAGCACTATTGAGCGGCGGGCTGGCGGGGCGGCCCAGAGGTAGCCACCGCCAGCCCTGCCAGCGAAAAGTGCTTGGGGCTGCCGAATTTAACGGATAGCCCGGTACCCGCAGTAAAAAGGGGCGAGATCATAGAGACCTTATATCATAACGTCTTTCCTGCCGTATCGTATAAATGAATTTGTGACAGCCAATTCCCCCTTTTTATTGCGGGTATGCGCACATTATCGTAGAAATTTAATATTAGGTATTAGCGAAAAAAATACAATGATATTCTCTGATTGATTAAGATTTAGTGTAATTTAGAAATGTGAACTTGTGCCAATGCTCGCTATGCGATGCCTGCTACAGATTTGGGGCATCTTGGCACAATATTTTTTATTGGTAACTATTTAGGTTGGGGCTTTTGAGATGAAAAATGAAGCTTTTTGGTCTTAGACGAAGCTCTTCTTGAAAGGAATCGCACCGCGCTTGCTTGAAAGAAAGCTGAAGTATAAGGGCAAAAAGGTATTTTTCAGCCAAAATTGCTCAAGCTAAACAGTTACTTTTATTGTAAGCTAAGGTTTCTTTAAACTACCTCTTTTAGGCATAGTGCTATTTTAAAAGCCTGATACCTTGCGTTTTTTACATTTACTAGCAGCTTAAATCAGCTGATTTGAAATCGGAATTGACTACACCTCTAAAAAAAATACCTAAGCAGAATGGAAAGCAACTGGTAGTATTGAGTGCCTCTATCAAAGAGCACCAATTGCTGGTCTATTTTCTAAACGAATGCCAGTTGCATTTTTCGGACGTGGTGTATCTGATCTGGGTGGATCTACTTGCGGAGGGGGATCAATATATGATGTTGAACCACCTCTCGCTGGGTTGTGACTTACCCTTATTAGAAGCGACTAAACACGCTCAGCTGAAGAACAATCAGGTGTATTTGATCAATTCTTCGGAGCCTTTTGTCCTTGCCGCGAATACCCTCACGTACAAAAACGACTTTCAAAGTAAGGGACGTACCGCTATTGAAGACTTTTGGAGCTCTTTGGCGCACCACCACTTCACAGCAGTAGGGATTCACTTAGGTGGGAATGCCGATCACCTCAAGGCGATGTCTGAATTGAGTGATGCCGGTGGACTGACCATTGTACACAATGATGTGGTTTTTGAACAGGCAGAGTATACGGATGAGATCTTAAATTGTGTGGATCACTGGTTACCGCTGACCGATATTACGAAAGTAATAACGGATTATTGGTTGAAGAACCAGTCGGAAGACCTGGCTGATGCCCCGGGGAAACCTACTCATATTACTGCTGAACAGGATGCGGCAAAACGGCATTCTGTTTCTGTATTCTCTGACACGAATTGGAGACGATACTTTACCCAAAAGGTGGTGAGTCAGTATGTGCCGCCTACGCTATTCCTGACTTTTGATCTTCGCTTGGTGCATGTGGTGGGGCAGGCAGGTGATTTTCTTTCCCTACCGCAAAATCAACAGCCGCCCGCAAAGGGGTGGCCGCTACAAGAGCTGGAACCTACCGATCTGGTCGCAGCTATCAAAGATGTGGTAGCACCTATCATAGAGAACAAAACAACTGCTAAGTTTTACAAGGAGGCGGATATTGAATTTGAGGGTAAGATCTATTGGTTGGACATTTGGGCAGAGCTATGGGAAATGACACCTGTGAAGGAAGCGCTCATTATGATCCGACTAGAAGAAGTGGATAGCCTTCTGCGAGAAGCTCTAATGGATGAACAGGATATAGAAGTTGAAGAAGACACGCCAGTTGACGACATCGGAGAAACTTTGACCACAGTGGAGCTTCCTGAAATGCCGCATTTTCAGGAGGAGTATAACGACAATATTTTAGAGCTGGGCGAACTGCGTGACGACTTAGAAAACCTATTGCAAACCTCGAATAGGGCAACACTCTTTCTTGGACCAGAGCTGAGTGTTAGAAAAGCGTCTAGTAGCATTTCTAACCATATTAAATGGGTGTCTGGAAGTATAGAAGGCCGTGGTTTCGGAGAGCTGGATTTCGTAGAGAATAAGTCGGAATTCAAGGAAGATTGTAAGTGGGCTATGGAGACGAAAGTACCTCTTGACAGGGATGTTCTAGGGCTGCATGGCAATTTATACTTAAGACGGGTTCACCCTTATTTTTCTGGTGATGAGATAAATGGGGTAGTGGTTACTTATGAGCGCATAGCCGAAGTAAGAAAAGTCAATGAACGCTTGGATCAGCTGTCTAAAGAGTTCGAAGATCAGGGGGTTACCCTTATCTCCACCATATCGAAACTAAAAAGAGAAGGAGAGGAGAAAAAGAAAAAGTCGGCAGAGCTTGCACGAGAACAAACCATTTCCCGATCCATATTGAACAGCATGCCCGATGGGGTCATCGCATTGGATGATACCGGTAAGGTGATCAAAATCAATGAAGTAGCCAAAGGCTATACAGGTCTTGGGGTAGATGATGACATTCAAAAATGGGCGCGTAAGCACAAAAAAGAGATCATACTCAATGATGTATTAGCGGCCAAAGCCAAGCAGTCGAACCCCTTTATAGCAGCAGCTAAGGGTAAGGTGGTAGCCGATACCGTAGTCCGAATGAAAGCACTAGGACGCCCAGCTGATGAAGAGGGCGAAGCTTTGTATTTGAATATCTCGGCCGTAGAGTTGACAAGTGGAATGAATGCTCGTTTGGGTATGGTCATGGTATTGACCGACATTACCCGCTTGGTGAAGATCGAGATCGAGTTGCGGAAGAGTGAAAGAGCACAGAAAGCCTTGCTGGACGCCATTCCCGATCTTTTATGTCGTGTGGATGAGAAGGGTATCTACCGGGCTTACTATCCGCCAAAATCAGGAGAGGAGGTCGTGCCTGCGGCAGCCTTTATCGGTAATAGCTTCAAGGATGTGCTCCCCCATGATCTGGCGGCGGATATGTATGATAAACTTCAACTTTCACTGAGTACCGGTCAATTGGTAACTTTTGATTTCGACTACCTGCATACAGACTATACGATCAAATTCTATGAAGCTCGATTCGCCCCTCTGAATGAGAAAGAAGCACTCTGCATGATCCGTGACCTCACCGAACAGATGATCGGACAGGAAAGCGTGTACAAAAGTGCGGAGTACTATAAGATGCTCATCAGTAAGAGTAATATCCCGATCGTAATGGTCACCCAGCAAGGCTTTATGTTCGAGATCAATCAGGCCATGCTCGGACTCATCAAAGCAAAGAATCTATTAGACATTGACGATAGAAGTTTGTTCTCTTTCTTAGATAGAAGGGATAGGATAGTGGCAAAGGATATACTGAAACGTGGCTTCGAAGATGAAGTCCCGGAAGGAGTAGCCACATTCATGATCACGGATCTGGAAGGCAATAAACAAAAAGTAGAAGTAACAGGAACACGACTTAACTTTAAGGGGAAACTGGTCATACAATTGGTGTTAATGCCTTGTAAGTAGCTGCCGCCGCACAACTCATTTGTACAGTGATACGTTCAATACTTGTCACTCTCGCGCTATAAGCGTAATTTCGCGGTTCGATTTATATTTTATGCTACGTTTTCGCCTGACTTTAATCGCCATTACACTATTGTTCCTAGGTACCGGTTGTGCTTCTGAATACCAAAAAGTATTAAAAAGTACAGACTTTGAGCTGAAGTACACCAAGGCACAAGAGTACTACAATAAAGGCGATTATTATCGCGCTATCCCGCTCTTCGAAGAACTGATGCCCCTTTACAAAGGGCAGTCCAGCAAAATCGAAAAGCTGTACTACTACTACGCTTACTGCCATTACGGGCAGAAAGACTACCTCATGGCGTCGTTCTATTTCAAGAACTTCGTAGACTATTATCCGCGTTCTGTTTATGCGGAAGACGCCCAATTCATGATGGGCTATTGCTACTATAAAATGTCGCCAAGAACCAGTCTGGATCAAAACTATTCGCAAAAAGCGATCGAGTCACTTCAACTCTTCGCCAATGCGTACCCCTATAGCGATAAGTTGGAAAGAGTCAATCAACTGATCGACCAGATGCGCTTGAAAATGGAAGCGAAAGCTTTTGAAAGTGCTGAACTATATTATAGAATGCGTAGTTATAAAGCTGCGGGTATCGCATTCAAAAACCTCCTGCAGCAATATCCTGACACCCCTCGTGCCGAAGAGATCGGTTTTTTGATCCTCCGCTCTAACTTTTTACTAGCAGAGAAAAGCATCGAGACCAAGCAGGAAGAAAGATACAGTAATACCCTAGCAGAGTACTACGCCTTCATTGATAAATACCCCACTAGCAAGTACGGTAGAGATGCAGAGCGTATCTATGACGCTTCGAGAAATATGTTGCAAAAACTGAAAGACCAATGAGTAATCTTCGTAAAAAATACAGCATCGACGCAAGTATAGATGCTCGCGATGTGAAAGACATCGCAGAAGTAACGGGTAACATCTATGAGTCCCTCAATGTGATCGCACGTCGTTCTAACCAGATCGCGCGCGACATGAAAGAAGAACTCCAAGGCAAACTGAACGAGTTCGCTACGGTTACCGATAACCTGGAAGAAGTACACGAGAACAAAGAGCAGATCGAGATCTCGCGCTTCTATGAGCGTATGCCACACCCTACTTTATTGTCTTTAGAAGAGTTCATGCGCGATGACATCTACTACCGCATACAAGAGCCAGAAAAAAAGGCACCCGCACGTAAGAAAAGATAAACTAACCCTTAGTTATCGTAAGCTTTGGGTGCGTTAGCTCAGAGGTAGTTTAACGTTTTTCATCTGAACCGCGCCTAAGTGCTTGGTTTTGAAGACGAAGCTCTTTTTG
>JAHDGT010000361.1 GCA_020631675.1 Bacteroidota bacterium | reverse complement strand
TATGTGGAGATGGCTTTTCCTTTAAGTACTGGTACACCGCATAAAGATCCATGCTGGTCCATAAGAAATCATAAGTATTCTGATTCACATTGATTCGGTAAGCAGACATGTGCTTATCGTGAGGAATATAGCTCGGTATCTTTTTGTTAGCACCCACTTTTTGTTTCACGTACAAGATATCACCATTATCTAAACCAATGCACAACCAAATCACCTTTTTCCTTTTGCTGGCGCCTCTGTACTGCCACCAAATGCGCTTAGCTACGATCCGTCCGAAATGAGTATCCTCCGCAAAGCGGAATAACACCTCTTATTCTTCTAAACCATGTCCATTATCAAATTCGACATATCCGATATGGTTTTCGTAAATAAAATGCAGTAATATCGAATAAACCAGGCTCATAAAGACGATGAACACCCACAACATGATCGAGGTGAAAAAACCCAAAATTGTGGCATCTTTAGTTAAGCGAAAATAATGTATAAAACCGAAGAATAAAACGAAAATAGCGAGTCCTAATAGGAACAATAAAGTCTGACGAATGTGCATATTCGTCACCCAAATGCGATGGTCTTTCATGGTATTGGCCTTTGTAAGAACAACAATTCAATATCACATAGTAGTTCCCCTAAGTAAGCGTTCCATCAAATCACATTCAAAATTACTTCATTCAAAACTCAAAATTCTTCTCATCAATACCACAATGTAAAATACTCCTTCGCTTGCTCCTTTCTGAAGAAGACAAAACCCATTCTATATAGATCAACAGCAACCGTAACACGTGGGTCGTTCGCGATCCTCTGCCAGCAATTCCACATATCGCTGCTCCAATTGATGTCGTCAAAAATGAAGCAGGAATCATTATGCGCTTTGGCGTAGCATTGCTCGAAATACTCCCAGGTGGAGATGCCTTTATGATCCCCGTCAATAAAAGCCAGATCCAAACGATCTATGGATTTAAGAACGGTGGGCAATACATTTTTGAACGGGCCATTATGCACTTGTACATTGTCTAAATCCAATGCCATGCAGTTCAGTTGAGCCAATTGGGCGGTTGATGGGCAGCCCTCTATGGTGTGCATGGTGGCAGATCGATCGGGCGAGGAAAGGTACATGGTTCCCAAACCAAAAGATGTACCTAATTCGAGCATGGTTTTGGGTTGGAGGTGTTTTACCAGTCTGTACAACAGCTTGCCATACTTTTCGGGTATGCCTGCCGTTTTCGCGATCTTTGAAATGGGTCTTTGCGCACCTGCTTGGTTCGTCATTCGCTGTGAACCCGCCCCATAATCCACCACTCGGATCTGCTGATCCGACTTGCTCATTTCTTTGCGGATGAAAGAGATGTCATCAAAAGCATAATAATGCCGCTTGTCTTTGATCGCCTCTTGAGACAAAGCATAAACAAATGGGGAATGCAAGCGCAAAAGCGTTTGCGCCCTACGTGCGTATTGGGTATATCTTATGATTCTTCCTAGTGCCTCCATGAAGGATCAAATTTAGGGGATTTATGTAATTTTGTGCGTAGACCTATTACCTAAGTACCCGGACAAAAATAATCGTTGCTCCTGACTTGCTCTTTTAGCCGTATCCTGCGTTATGAAAAGCCTCATTTAGCTCTGCTATACCTCGTTTTTCATGCCTTGGCTACAACTAAAATAGCTGCGCCATAAGCTATACGCTTACGTTTGTCCAGGTACTTAAACAACTACAAAAGATATGAAACAACTAATACTTCTATTCGGTTTAAGTATGCTTTTAATTGCTTGTGGAGGCAATGCTTCTACGAATGCTGACGCCGATGGTAATCCCTTGCCTGAAGGACATTATGGCACTTTGATTACCGCTGATAACGCCATTAGCTTAGATGAAATGGTCAAGCGAATGGAAAGTGCGGGATCCGAGGAGATGCAAGTGAAATTGACAGGCGAGATCACTGGTGTTTGCCAGAAAAAAGGCTGCTGGATGACAATGAAAAATGAGAATGGAGACGATATGCGTGTCAAGTTCAAAGACTACGGCTTTTTCGTTCCTATGGATTGTACAGGTAAAAATGCAGTTGTGGAAGGTGTGGCGAGTGTCACTACGACTTCTGTGGCCGACTTAAGACATTATGCGGAGGATGCGGGTCAATCAAAAGAAGAGATCGAAAAGATCACTGAGCCGTTAAAAGAGATCAGCTTTATGGCCGATGGGGTGATATTGAAATAAGAGGCTCTTTTGCTTTGGGTTAATTGAAATATTGTCCTCATATCAGACATGAGATATGAGACTCGAGACACAAAAAAAGGAAGCCTTTCGGCTTCCTTTTTTTGTTATTGGTGCTAAAAAAGCTTGTATCTCTCATGTCTCAAATCTCTAGTCTCGAGTCTGATTTAATGAATATGGTTACCCAAAACCGACCAATCACAATCTTAGCTGTCAACTCAATCACTGCATGATCTCATGCCCCATCTTATCTCGCTTGGTTTTGAGATATTCCTCATTGTGTTCATTGGGCGTAGACTCAATCGCTACATTCTCCACGATCTCTAAGCCGTAGCCATTCAAACCAATGCGCTTTTTGGGGTTATTGGTCATTAAGCGGATCTTAGACACGTTCAGGTCGCGTAGGATCTGTGCGCCAATACCATAATCGCGCTGATCACTTTGAAAGCCCAGCTCAATATTCGCTTCTACGGTATCTCTACCTTGCTCTTGTAGTTTATAGGCACGCAGCTTATTCAACAAGCCGATGCCCCTGCCCTCTTGGTTCATATAGAGTAAAATACCCTTACCCTCTCTTTCGATCTGCTCCATTGCCATTTTCAGCTGATCGCCACAATCACAGCGCATAGAGCCCAATATGTCACCCGTTAAACAAGAAGAGTGTACACGTAATAAGACCGGTTCGTCTTTTTTCCAACTTCCTTTTACTAGAGCCATATGCGTTTCCCCGGATAGCTTATCCGTAAACGCGATCAGGTCGAAGTTACCGTATTTCGTAGGCATTTTAACGTTAACCTCCCGCTTGATCAAACGCTCTTTCGCCAAGCGGTAAGAGATCATATCACGAATAGAGATCACCTTCAAATCAAAGCGATCCGCCACTTTGAATAGATCCGGTAAACGGGCCATCGTACCGTCCTCATTCATGATCTCTACCAGCACACCAGCTGGCTCGAAGCCCGCCATACGTGCTAAATCAATTGTAGCTTCGGTATGTCCTGCTCTACGCAGAACACCGCCTTTACGCGCACGCAAAGGAAAGATATGCCCTGGTCTACCTAGGTCAGACGGACGTGTTCTCGGGTCGATCAGCGCTTGAACCGTTTTTGAACGATCAGCTGCCGAAATCCCCGTCGTACAACCAAAACCGACCAAGTCGATAGAGACAGTAAAAGGTGTTCCGTGCGAGGTGGTATTATCATTCACCATCAGCGGAAGATCCAGCTCATTACAGCGTTCTTCCAAGATTGGTGCGCAGATCAATCCGCGTCCATGTGTCGCCATGAAATTGATCACTTCCGGGGTGACATTTCGCGCCGCGGTAATGAAGTCGCCCTCATTCTCACGATCCTCGTCATCTACTACAATGACCAGTTTGCCCGCTTTAATGTCCTCGATCGCTTCCTCGACCGTATTTAGTTTACGATCAAGATCGGTTCCGTTGTGTTGGTTTCCAGACATTCGTTTGTACTCCTTTAAGGTATTGAACAAGCCCTAAGAACAAAGCCCCATTCATCAAATAGAAATAAGACAATAGTCGCAAAGGACGAATTTGCAATTTAATTTTATCCAGCGCCCTGTCCAGCAAAGGACTGGCCATCGCCGCCGCTTGCATCAAGAACGCCCACCAATAGAATTGGTTCTCGAAACTGAGGTAAAAAGATGCCAATAAAGCGGTGATCAAAAACAAAGGACCCAGCCAGCGCAGCACCTTATGTGAGAAAAAAGCGAAACCCAAGCTACCAGCGAAAGGATTCGCCCACTTAGAAAACACCGCTAAATTCTGAAAGTTCCCCGCTGAGATCCGGCGCTTTCGGCGAAACTCCTCCCAAACATCACCTGGCAGATCCTCGTAACAGATCGCCTTGGGTTCTTCAATACAACGGTAGCCTTGATCCAGCACATTCATGCTCAAGAAAAAGTCATCCACAATGAAGTCTTTGGGTATGGGTTCAAATAAATTCGCCCGCATCGCATAACAAGCACCAAAAGCCCCGATCATTTTACCGAACACCTTGCCCTCTAAATACTTGATCCCGTTCTCCCGTTTAATGTACCAACCTTCTTGATGCGCGATTCCCTTTTCAGAAGCCGATTCATTGATCACTCTTCCGCCAACAATACCGATCTCCGGGTCTTTAAAATGCTTCGCCAATTGGTATAACATATCCGAACTGAAGATCACATTCGCATCCGTCATCACCAGCACTCGATCCGCTGCATCTGGGTATTTGTGCTTATAGGCATGACACAATTCATTAATGATTCGCGCCTTCCCATTACGCCCCTCAAAAACCTTATAAGTCAAATTCGGGAAACGCTTGGCAAAATACTCCAGTATCTCATTCGTACGATCCGTAGAATTATCAGAACCCACGATCAGCTCAAAGCGGTTCATAGGGTAAGTCGTATCAAAAACGCTCTCCAATTTATGCGCCAAGACCTCCTCTTCATTATAGGCGGCCATGACGATCGCCAGCTTGGGTAATGCCTCTTTATTAGCATGGCATAGGTCGTGATGCTTCTTACCCAAACCCAACAAACGCAGCAAAAGCGGGTAGAATAAATAAGAGTGCAACAAAGCCAACACACTCCCCCAGAACAGTATGTACAGGATCCAATTCAATTTCAGTGCGAAGGTAAGCAATTGCC
>JAHDGT010000360.1 GCA_020631675.1 Bacteroidota bacterium | reverse complement strand
ACTTTTTATAGTGGTCGGTTTTTTCCTAGAATAATGGCGGATAATGACTGGCGCAAAGACAAATGGGCATGGATAGAAGTACTAAGCGCAACAGATGAAGCGGGCAATGATCTAATGCCCAAGGCAAAATACATTCAAGCTGATGATGGGAACCCCTATGATCATACCGTTTGGCAGATCACTTTAGAAGAGCCTATCTTACCCTATGATACGATAAGGGTGAACATGAGTTGGAAATCGGCCATTCCACCTCTCCAGGTCAGAACAGGCTATAGCCGTTCCTACTACTTCATGGTACAATGGTTCCCTAAACTAGGGGTCTATGAACCAGCAGGCATCCGCTTTGCCAAAAAAGGACAATGGAATTGCCACCAGTACCATTCCAATACAGAGTATTTCGGTGAATTCGGCAATTACAAAGTCAGTATGGATGTGCCTACGGGTATGTTATTAGGGGCATCTGGTACACAACTCAAGGAGGTGGTGAACGAAGACCGAACCACCTACACTTATCTAGCGGAAGATGTGATTGATTTCGGCTGGACTTGCAATGATGATTTTGTTGAACTTAAAGACCAATGGAAAGGAGTTGAACTCCGACTATTAGCCATGAACGGCCATGCCTGTCACGAAGAACGTTTCTTCAAATCAGCCAAACATACTCTTGATTTTTTTGAAGAATATTTAGATTATACCTACCCCTACCCGAATCTCACCATAGTCAGCCCACCTTACCACGGTTTGTTTTCGGGTGCTATGGAATACCCTACGCTAATTACCGTACCCGCTTTGTGCGATATGCCAGATGGGCTGCGCACCACGGAAACCCTCTGTGTGCATGAGTTGACCCATCAGTTTTTCATGCAGATCATTGCCACCAATGAACAAGAAGAAGCCTGGATGGATGAAGGTTTCACTTCCTTCTTTGAAGGACGAATCATGGACACATACTACGAAGGAGGAACAGTTCAGTTAGATGGTATAGGCATTAGAGTAGGGGCAGAGGAGCTGCGCAGAGGCCGCTATTTCAATGCGGAGAACATCAAAGTGGATCCCCTCAGCAAAACCAGTTTCAATTTAAAGTCTGGTAGTGCAAGAGAATTGAATTATGGTAAAGGTGCCATGCTATTACGCACACTTGAAGGCATTGTAGGTAAAGATTGCATGCGCGACATCATGCGTACCTACTTCGATCGCTGGAAATTCAAACACCCTTGTAGAACAGATTTTGAAGAGGTGGTGAATGAAGTCGTCTTGGAGTGTCATGGAGATAAGTTTGGGCAAGATATGAACTGGTATTTTGAACAAGCCCTCTACGGCACCCAAGAGTGCGACTATTCCGTTGCCAGCATAGATAACTTCAGCCCAAGTCCTCTAGAAGGCTATACTGGAACAGGCGAAAACATTGAAACACAAGCTATAAAAGGAGAGAGGCTACCTCAAAATATAAGCAGGGTTAAGCTTTTTCGCCTAGGTGAATTCTACGTCCCCCAAGAAATAAAAGTCATCTTTGATGATGGCACAGAGAAAATGGAATACTGGGATGGAAAAGACCGCAGCCATTTCTTGACTTATGAAGGAGACAAGCAGGTCGTCAGTGCACATATTGATCCAGATTTAAAAATCCCGATGGATAAAAACCTGCTCAACAACAGCAAAACCATTCAAGTAGATAAAACAGGTATTCGCCGTTGGCTTATGGCCTATTTCGAAAGAGTACAAAGATTATTAACCGCCATAACTGCTTGGGTATAGTGTCTGATCAAGGAGTCATATCAGGTTTACGTGTTGTATTCAGGTACACTAAAGGTATCTTTTACCTCTACCTGCTCACACTGATCACAGCCGCTCTACTGGCTTGGCCATTAGGAGATTGGTTAGACAGTAATGTCGGAGATTCGCTGATGGTCGCCGAAATGGAGTCAGGCTTTAACTATACCGTATTCAACGATTTTATGAATATGGCGGGGAATAGCGGCATCAGTATTTTAAGCAGTATCGCCACTTGGGGCATTCTTTTAGCGGTCTTAGTGTATTGTTTTCTTTCAGCAGGCATAGTGGGTACTTTTAAAATATACCCTATGCCCTTTAAAGGCAAGGAGTTCTGGCACAATTGTGCGCACTACTTCTGGCGTTTTTTCAGAGCAGCTGTATTTTTCTCCTTAATGCAAATCGTTTTATTAGTCGCTTTTTTCTACCTCTACAGTTGGCTGACCAATGGCATTTCTCCCATACACCTAACAGACGATGCCAAAATCACCCAATGGCTCTATGTATTAACGCCATTTTATCTGATCATAAGCGGTTTTCTACTTTGCTGGCAAGATTATACCAAAGCCCTGATCGTACGCTGGGACGAACGCTGGGTCATCAGCGCCATGATGCAAGCCTTCCGCATCATGCGTAAAAAATTCCGTGCAGTAATGGGTACTTTCCTCTCTTATGCGCTTCTTTTCGCCTTGACCATGATCATTTTCTATTGGGTACACGGTCTATTTGATATCCACACCAACTTTAGCATTTTCCTGTCCTTTTTCCTCACCCAAATCCTCTTGATCCTCCGCTTTTTCATTCGCTTCGGACATCAAGCCAGTGCCTACCTAATTGCTAAAGGAAATTGATCACATCGTCATCGGCACTTCCATCAACAACAGCTTTGCATCTTGCTCTACCTGAATGTCTATAGAAGCCGTATCCCACATACCCAGACCATCCCGCTTACTCAAAAGCTGATCTCCGATTTTCACCTGCCCTTCTAATAAAAAAGCATAAATACCATTACCCGCTTTCTTTAATTCATAAGTCTCCGCACAACCCGCTTCCAGATCCCCCATATGAAACCAAGCATCTTGGTGTATCCAAACCCCAGCATCATCTTTAGATGGAGATAAGATCTGTTGCAATTTGTTTTTAGTACCTAAATCCTCCAAAGTGATTTGATCATAACGAGGCTCCACATCTCGCTTCTTAGGGAATAGCCAGATCTGTAAGAAACGCACCTTATCCGCCTTGCTCTTATTGTATTCGCTATGAAAAATACCCGTACCCGCACTCATCACCTGCACATCCCCCTGCTTGATCACAGCGGTATTGCCCATACTATCCTTATGCTCCAAATCCCCCTCTAAAGGAATGGAAATGATCTCCATATTATCATGCGGGTGGGTGCCGAAGCCTTTTCCACCATCTACCACATCATCATTCAACACCCGCAACACGCCGAAATTCATGCGATTCGGGTTGTAGTAGTTCGCGAAGCTGAAGGAATGATAAGAATCCAACCAGCCATGATTCGCATGACCTCTTGTGCCAGCCTTGTGCAATACCGTTTTCATACTTGTGATCTCTTCCGTATTAGGTAAATGATTAAAGCCCACCTGCTCCATCATCTTATCGTAGGTAGACGACTTCATTTTCACGTTTTTTGCTTTCAACATACTATTACCAGTAATCAAAGCAGCCGCACCTAAAGCGGTTTTCTTAACGAAGTTCTTTCTATCCATAATAAAGAGGCTTTTATTTGTTGCAACAAATATAATGCAGTTTTCAAGAAATCGCAAGTAAAACAATTTCCCTCCTCAGGAGAGGTGGCTGCCGAAGGCAGACGGGGTGGTATTCCCCAGATGTAAGTTGTTACAAACTGAATTTACACGAAAGCTCATGCTCCTCATCAATAAGGCACCGGATAATCCCTATGCACCGCATTCACCTCGTCCAAGCACTCCTTAGACAACTCGATCTCAAAAGCCACCAAGTTTTCTTTCAGCTGATCCATAGAACTCGCTCCAATAATGGTAGACGTGACCCACGGGTGATGCTGACACCAAGCATTCGCCAATTGCGCACCCGTTAACTCATACTTCTTAGCAATATCCACATACTTACTTGTAGCACTGCTAACATTAGGGGTATTTCTGAAATTACCATGTCGAAGATCCTCTTTCCACCATCTACTGCCTTTGGGTACCCCATTCAGATACTTGCCAGATAAAACCCCGCCCCCTAAAGGAGACCACGGCAAATAAGCCACATTATGATATTCACAGCTCTCGATCACAAAAGGCCAATCGTGACTATTGATCAAACTGAATTCATTCTGCGTAGAAATAGGCTCCGCGATATTGTTCTGCTTCGCCAAACGAGAATAAGCACTGATCCCCCAAGCACTCTCATTAGACAAACCCCAATGGCGGATCTTACCCGCATCCATCGCCTTTTGAAGTTCTTGTAGCACGCCTGTCATATTCGCCTCTTCCTCCTCAAAATTCGTGCGACTGAAGTCTGTCTTACCCGGCCAATGTCTATTAAAAAACGGACTTGGACGGTTCGGCCAATGCAGCTGATACACATCAATATAATCCGTCTGTAAACGCTTTAAAGAATTGTCGATCGCTTCTTGAACATGTTCTGCGGTAATAGGCGCACCATTTCGCACATACTTCAATCCGGGACCCGCCATTTTGGTCATGATCACCCAATCCTTCCGCTTCTCCGGGTTCTTCGCTACCCAGTGACCAATGATCTCTTCTGTAGCCCCATAAGTTTTAGCTGTAGGTGGTACAGCATACATCTCTGCCGTATCCATAAAGTTCACCCCCTTACTTTGGGCATAATCGATCTGTTCATGCCCTTCCTCCAAGCTGTTCTTGCCGCCCCAGGTCATAGTACCCAAACAACATTCAGATACCTGAAGATCACTGCTTCCTAATTGTACGTATTTCATAGGTTTATATCGCTGTTTCACGTTTCAGAATAGGTCGCAATATAGGGTAAATTCACAATTACCATAAATCCCTCGTAGAACCGTTGCATGCAACGGCTATCCCCCAATAAAACAAAATGTAGATAATTTGATGATCGACAGCAATACAATGTAGAGACGTTATATCATGTAGAGTCCAGTTATGTCGTGC
>JAHDGT010000359.1 GCA_020631675.1 Bacteroidota bacterium | reverse complement strand
ATCCCCTTGCTCTAACTCACTTACTTTTTTATTCGGATTGATGTCGTAGTAATCCATCAATAAATCCGCTGTCTCAGAATCAAAACCCAAGCTGGTCGTTTCAGCAGCAGTTGCTACAGCGAAACCAGATTCAAAATCATCAGGTGTCACATCAGGGCTATCTAAAACCGCATATGCATTACCATCATAAACACGATCATTTTGATTGATCTTCAGGTCTGTGAATTCTACTGAAATACTGGTCCCCAAGAATGGAATTTTAACAGAACCCATACCTGTATACATCTCTGTAGACTCGTTATAGCTACTCTCGATGATCTTCATCTTGAAGTTTCCAATCTTCACAACATCATCCATCATATAATTCATCCCTTTCGGAATCTCGGATACCCCTTCCATATAAATACACGTATTGCCTGAACAGGTAGAGAAAGTAACGGGATCTGGTGGTGGTGGTGGTGAATTGTAATCAAAGGTGCATATTTCACTAAAGCCACTGTTCTTGAACATGTCCCCTCCGATCTCACCCAAAAGAAACTCTGCCTCCAGATCTATCGCCTGTACACGCCAAGCATAGGGTTTGTCCGGTTCCAATATCGGTTTCGACTCATCGTATATTAAGGTAGTCCCTTCAAAAAACTCTTCCTGATATATCGGACTATTCAAGTCAAAAGCATCTTTAGGATTGGAGATGCCCTCTGGAATTTCAACCAAAGTGAAATGATATGTAAGATTCTGATGAGGATTGCCTGATAACAAGTGCATCTCTTGCCAACTGAATAGTATGTTTTGAACCTCAGATTGAATGATCTCCTCACCGCAAGGTGGCCCTTGCAACAAAGGGGGTTGTGACTTCTCAAAAAAGCCCGTTGCACAACCGGTATTCGATATCACTTTGTTCGTAGCAACATCTATAGCCTCTAAACAAATGCCATTAAAACCTTCAGGCATCCATTCCGTATCCTGCATGCCTGTATTATAGAGTTCCAGTAGATCATCACCTGAAAAACTAATTGGAACATTCTGCTCCAACACATAAGTCTCCGTGGTCAAATTGATATCTGTTTGGTCAATTATTGACCCATTATTATCTAATTTCAATCTGAACTTCACCTCACGTGTTATCTCCACAGGATCCTGCAAAACCACAGTTAATTGCAAATCCGCAGCTCGGTCTTCAAAATATCCTTTGAGGTGGATAGAGTGAGGAGGTACTAGTACACCATTTATCTGCACAGGATAAAACTGTGATTGTGCTTGAGTGCTAACACTCGAAACAGCTAAAATGGCTAAAACCCATATAATAGAAAAAGTGTAAAAAAGGGTACGCATATTCTATAGGTTTGAAGAGTATTTAATCAAAGAAAATCTAAACGTCAGGAGTTGATCAGTAGAATATTATTCTACTATCTCTATTTTATCTTCTGCTTTTTGCTTGACTTTCTTGCCTTTATCTTTTGATTTCTTTACAGTCTTTTTAGTCTCTGCTTTCGCTTCCTTTACTTCATTCTCCGCTTTTTCTAAAGCATCTTCACCTTTCTTCTTGGTTTTCCTAGCTGATCTACCTCCCCCCTCTTTCGACTTCTTTTTCCAATCACTCCACTTTGTCTGGAAACGGTACTGGTATTGTGCATTTAACACCAACTCAGATGAATTATCGATCAAACCTGCGGTATCTGCATTTCTTACTAAATACAAAGCTTTGAAATTGAAACTATGACTTTGATGCGGCTTGAAATTAATTCCCAGATTATTCGTCAAGGTCTGATTCACATCTCCTGTTGCCTGTATATTTCTGAACCAATTCGCATCCAAACGAATACTGATCATATTCTTCAAAAAGCTGTTAGAAACCCCAAAGCCTAATCCATACCGATTCGTGGTATTCCCCTGCAACTGATTATTGTTGTAATTCGCCCTTGCCGTGAACTTGATGGCATTTTCTCTAGCAGGTGAAAAGGAGTAAGACAAATTCGCGACTCTCATTTTAGTACCAGGACCTTCAGTATCATCGGGATCATTTACTACCTGATTATTGGCCGTTAAAGCAAAAGAGTTTCTTGCGGATTTCGTCTTTCCATCCTCACTCCCTGGAACATCTTTATCTTTTGTAAGCGTATAACTAGCACTAACACCTGTGTTTTGAGTAACAATGACCGCATTTAATGAATCTGCCTCTAAGTTCAAGACATAGTCTACACTGTTACTAAAACTATTGTGTTGGAAACCTAACTGTAAATTCTTGATCGCATAGTTCACATTGGCCGCACCGATCAATCTTCTGAACTGTGTTGGTCTATTACCATCTAAGTTATTGTTCTGAACACCACCAGTCAGGTTAATACTCAATTGTATGCTTGAAAAATTAAAACCTGTATTAGCTGTTATATTCTGTAAATCACTGTTGAAATAGTATGCCCCCATTGTTCTATAGCCAGGACTAAATCGCTGATAGTCCATTCCAATATTGAAAACCTTTTCTTGGAATTTCCAACCTCCTTTTATAGCGTTTGATGCCTGAGTATTCTCATTATTATTAATTACAAAATCTGGAGAAAAAACAGTTGATGTACCTATGTTTTCCCCCAACTTGTTCGTAGAATAAGAACTAGAAGCAGCCTCCATATATATCCCTAAGCGTTCATACAATTTAAATGAAGTATTTACCCCCATTACAAAGTTCTCCTCTGGAGTAATGATTTGCTCACCGATCAGTCTTGCATAGTCCAGTCTATCTTCTGCCTCCATAATGATGAAATCAATGAAGTTTTGATCATCTCCATAACCCAGTTTGATTGTGTTAACTCTTCTATTAAAAACTTCAGGATTCACCTCGAATAAAGCCAAATCCCTAGGTTCTGTAGTAGGAATCAAACCACTCATTGCGGAAAATCGGTATTTCTTAGGAGTCAACTCTATACCTACTCCCAAAAAAGTTTGCCCAGTATAAGTCAAAGAAGAAAAGTCCATTGATCTATGCCCTAAATGTAATTTTACCCACTTATAATATGGGCTTGCACCAAAGCGCATGAACTTGTTTTTCCAACTATCTTGAAAAGACTGCCACATATTGCCAACATCAGGTCCCGTAGTTCCTCGTTCCTGGGCATTGATCATAAAAGAAAAAGGAAACTTGATCTTATAGATACTCGCATTCAAACTACCATTC
Organism: Bacteroidota bacterium; assembly: GCA_020631675.1. Lineage (GTDB taxonomy): Bacteria > Bacteroidota > Bacteroidia > Chitinophagales > UBA2359 > JAHDGT01. The sequence continues at coordinate 1,756 of JAHDGT010000359.1, read as the reverse complement.
AACTGCCAACTGAAAGGTGATTGTCTCGGATCCATTCCCCAAGTGGTATAATTTCTAACACCAAAGCCAACTCCTCCAGAGAAAGCAAGTGGCTCTCCTCCTATCAAATTACTCTTGAATTTTTCCCACAGCTTAGTGGGTTTCAACTCGATATTCTCAACATCCTGTGCCTGTAGTTGCCCAGTATTGACAAACAAAAACACATAGGTAAGTAGTATTAAACAAGCCTTTACACCCACATTGAAACTGAGGTGTTCGCATTTGTCGTAGAGGTTAAACATAAGCCAGGCATTTAAAGAATAGGAGATCTAAGGAAAGTTTCCTGACTTAAATTTAGAATCCCATTTTAGCTTTTTAGCATAATAAATGCCGCTATGTGGCGAATGGAACGCAGTAAGTGGCGAATTGAATTAACAATTAACCTATGTGATAAAAGCATGACTTTTCGTTTGTTTTTGTTAAAATTGTAGGTACATTGTGACTTCCGCACTTTTATTTAGTCTACTCTTTTTCACATTAATTTTTGGTATTTAAGTAGGGCGCATGCCCGCCTATCGGCAGGTCACCGGGCTATCCGCTAAAATAAGCACGCTGCCTGTGGGTTCTTTGGCAGGCTGGGCGTGGCTACCTCTGGGCCGCCCCGCCCAGCCGCCAATCACTCCACATTCAGCGCACTTATTACCGCTCCTATCCCTTGCGCGCACCAATTTGTCAATGAGGCAATTTGAGAATTTGAAAATATCTTTTGCTATAAAACCATTTTCAAATTGACTCATTATCAAATTTTCAAATTAACATGTTTACTTTCGCGCCAACAATAAAAATCTGTTGCGCATGCACATTACAATAGTATCCGGTAGTACCAGACAAGGACGAGACAGCCATCGTATCGCTTTGGCTTTGGACCAAGCACTTCAAGAAAAAAGAGTCAAAACCAGCATCATTGATCTGAATGAGATCGACTTGCCTTTATTTGAAGAACGTGTCCACAAACACAGTGACCCGCCTGCTCATTTGCAAAAAATAGCCGAACAACTGGCGGAGACGGATGGCTTCATTTTCTTAACGCCAGAGTATAATGGCGGCATCACTTCCAGCTTGAAAAACTTTATTGACACTTTTGCTAAGGCTCCTTTTGAAGGAAAGCCGATCGGCGTAGCGGCTTGCTCTGCTGGTGCTATGGGTGGTATGCGTGCCGCTATGCAATTGCAGCAGACCATCTTGGCCATTTTCGCTTATCCGCAGCCGCAAATGTTGTTGGTGGGTAGAATGACTAATGTATTTGATCCGCATGGTACTTTGCTGGATCTGGACTTCGCGCCTAAATTCAATGGCTTTATTGACTCCTTCGTAAAATTCGCGAAGCGTTTTGATGATTCGATTTTTTGATCATTAATTTTGAATGAGCGAATTTTGAGTTTTGAATGAATGAAAACGCCCGTTTCATCATAATGATGAAACGGGCGTTTTAAATTTATAGTGACCGCGGAAGGATTCGAACCCTCAACCACCAGAGCCGAAATCTGGTATTCTATCCAGTTGAACTACGCGGCCGATTACAAGCACAAAGGTAAGTAATTTTGGAACTAACTATAATCGAAAAAGGTTCCAATTCAGATAAAATTTGGAAAATCACCTCCATTCAAAATTCAGCATTCCAACATTCAAAATTGTGCCGTGCGCAAGGGATAGGAGTGGTACAAAATGGGATAGATGGGGTGTGAGTGCCTGCTTGGCGGGGGCGGCCCAGAGGTAG
>JAHDGT010000004.1 GCA_020631675.1 Bacteroidota bacterium | reverse complement strand
CCCTTCGGGCCGGGCTATCCGTTCCTACAAAATGGGCTATCTGGGGGTTCGTCGCTCTACTTGGCGGTGGCTACCTCTGGGCCGCCCCCGCCAAGCAGGCACTCACACCCCATCTATCCCATTTAGTACCACTCCTATCCCTCGCGCGGGGAAGGAACAATTTATCACTCTTAGGTAGTTGCTTTGGCCCCTGAACCTAAACGTTCTAAAGCCAGCACAAGTATACCGCCCAACAACATTAATCCGATCGCAATGGGCAATTGATGCGCCTCACCTGTTAAACTGGTAAAAGCCGCAGGTAATACATTTTCTTGTAAAACCGGCACCTCCACCCCATGACGGTCAATCATGGTCGTTAAGGTATGTTTCCAGGGCCAAACCTTGTTCAGTGAACCGATCATAAAGCCCGTTAACAAAGCCAAAGTCGTATTCCGATAATTGCGGAACATCCACGACAAAACGTGTGAAAATGACAATAAACCAATACCACAGCCCGCTACAAAAGCCAATAGGGAAACAATATCTCTATCATTCACCGCACTCAGAATATGTTTGTAGCTTCCAAGTAGCAGCAAAATGAAACTACCAGAAATGCCGGGCAGGATCATCGCACAGATAGCGATACAGCCCGATAAGAACAAAAACCAGACCGCATCCGGCCCTTCCGCTGGTGAAAACAAGGTGATGGTATAAGCCAGTCCTGCACCAAAAACCAACGCGGCGATGGCTGTTGGTCGCCATTCCGTGATCGTTCTACCAATATAGATCACAGATGCGATGATCAAACCGAAAAAGAAGGACCATAATAAAACAGCCTCATTCTCCATAAGGTGTTCTAAGACCTTTGCTAAAGAAAGTATGCTTACTAGAATACCGCTGAATAGGGCAAGTAAAAAGGTTCCATTCACCCTGCGCCAAGCAGCAGCTATTCCTTCTTTTTGTAAAACCCGTAACAACTCCAGGTCAAAGGAGCGGATAGAATTTAAAAGTTTTTCGTATATTCCAGTTATGAATGCGATGGTCCCCCCACTAACGCCAGGAACAACATCGGCGGCACCCATAGCCATGCCTCTGAAAAATATGCCAATATGTTGTAGTATTGTCTCTTTCATCGCACAAAGTTACAAACTACAATCCTGAGTCTGCCGATATACAAAAGATCTCTTTCAGTTCGTCATTCCCCGACAAGTCATCAAACTCAAGCACAGTGTAAAGTTTTTAATACAGCTTTTACGCTGAAAAAACACTCCCTGAAATGACACATTATCGAATCATCGGTATGATGTCTGGCACTTCATTGGATGCCATCGACCTCGCCTATGTTCACCTACAGTTAGATAAAAACGGGAAATGGTCCTTCGAACTCAAAGTCAGTGACGCGATACCTTATCCCGACAAGTGGAAAGTCCGCCTTGGTAGACTAATGGAGCAAAATGCCCTCACCTATTTAAAAACCCATACCTACTATGGGCATTATATGGCCGAAGTCATCAATGACTTTATAGACCGCTTCGAGCTAAGGGGGCAAGTCGACTTACTCTCTCTACACGGGCATACGGTATACCACTATCCACAAAACAAGCTGACCGCTCAGATCGGAGACGGGGCTGTTGTCGCAGTAAAGACGGGCGTGCCCGTAGCCTGTAACTTCAGAACCAGCGACATTGCCGCGGGCGGGCAAGGTGCGCCACTGGCACCTTTGGTGGATCAGCTGCTCTTCCATGAGCACCTATTTTGTGTGAACTTGGGTGGCATCTCTAACATATCAGTCAAAACCACGGGCGAAAATGGGGAAAGCGGGGTTTTAGGCTACGATGTGTCCGGTTGTAACATAACGCTGAATTATCTGGCAGGACTAGTAGGCATGGACTATGACCACAATGGCGAGTTGGCCAGTAAAGGACGTATTGATGAGGAATTATTAGATCGCCTGAATGAATTGTCCTACTACAAAATACCCCCGCCAAAATCCTTAGCCGCACGTTGGGTGCGGGCCACCTATGAACCCATACTAAAATTAAGCAGACTACCTGTTCAAGACCAATTGGCTACTATGGTAGAACACATCGCCATACAATTAGGCAATGAGGTAGACTACCTATATGAAAGAGCAGATGTGGCAAAAGGAGACCATGACAGTCTCTTGCTAACAGGAGGCGGGGCGCACAATGATTATTTACTTTCAAGAATAGCCGCGCATTGCGACTTAGCCGTTATTAGACCTGATGCCGATGTTGTAGACATGAAAGAATCTATATTAATGGCTTTGCTAGGGGCACTGCGTTTGCGCAATGAAGCGAATTGCATGGCCGCGGTTACGGGTGCGGGGCGTGACACTGTGGGGGGAGCTTTGTATTTTGGGTAGGCTTAATTACACAACTTCATTTGCCTGAATGAGAATATGTTTGAAAAGCTTAGGACTGATTCTAAAGTTGAAGTCGTTCATAAGACTATCTATAATTGGTCTAACAGCATCTATAAATCCTTTTCTTTTAGCAAGTAGTAGTAGTAGTATGCCTAACAGCCCAATAATTCTGACTCCAAATTTCTGTGCCACTCTTCGCCCTTCTAACTCATCTATTATTAAAAGATCAGCAGATTCATTAAGAGAAAGAACTATTGCTTCTACTTCTCCTATGTCTAAAATATTTTTCAGCTCATTGTAGGCATCATTCTCAAATACCTCTACTGTAGTGATCCATTCTGTTTCATCAATTATTCTTTTTTGTTTTGGCAACAGAGAAAGCTCTTCATAAACAGCTCCAGGAATAAGCAATCTTCCGTAAAGTTTTTTTACTATAGCCAATTGATTCACATGAATTAAATTGGTAATTGTTGTCGTATCGCTGATGACTATCATTCCGTATTTACTTTTCCAATTCTTCGATGGTTTTCAGATCTTCCATCAAGTCATCAACGTCATATTTAATGTAAACATCTCTTTTAGCCATTTCCTCTTGGAATCGGATTTGGTCTATCTGAGCTAATCTACGGGCTTGCCCCATAGTCAGTCTACCAAGGTCATAAAGATGAACAGCCATTTCAATTAGGAACTCTTCTTTTGTTAACTTGGCTTGCTGTAATAAGTCTTCTGAAATTCTAATGCCCATATAATATTTATCTAAGTGATCAATTGAGTTTCTTTAAAGTTAATCTGGGTTTACTTAAACAACAAGCTTTTAATAGTAATAAGTTCAGATTTAGCATTTCCGCGCGCAAGGGATAGGAGTGGAAATGAGGGGGCTAAGGAGCGCACTGAGCGGCGGCATAAAAAGGCGGCCCAGAGGTAGCCATTTTTATGCCTGCCAGCGAAGCAGCGAACAGCACCCGAATTGCAATGGATAGCCCGGTGACCTGCCGCAGGCGGGCATGCGCCCATATTTAATTTATCTTCACAAATAAGGGCATAGGATTTGAGCTATTGTGTATGCTAATGCTCGTTCAGCAAACAAATTGAATGGGTTTAGCGTAACTATTAGTGCAGTAGCGGGTCATAGTTTATGACTCCTGCGCCTTCTCATTTTTGATTTACAAAGTTTAATAGATAATTCATCATGCTTCAAGTGAGCAATTTTTCATTTTCATGGATTCAGCGAGCCGTATTGGGCTTGTTATTGATTGGTTTATTGCCATTAAGCGCAAGTGCGCAACAAGGCATGAAGTTCTTCCAGGGTTCATGGGAAGAGGCTTTGGCGGAATCGAAAAACACGGGTAAACCGGTTTTCGTGGATGCTTATACCACTTGGTGCGGCCCTTGTAAAAAGATGGCGAAAACCGTTTTTACCAGAGCTGATGTAGGTGATTTCTACAATAAGCATTTCGTGAACTATAAAATGGACATGGAAAAAGGAGAAGGTCCTGATTTCGCTAAGAAATACGCGGTCAGCTCCTACCCTACTTTATTGTTCATCAATGCGGAAGGTGAGATCCTGAAAAAGGAAAAAGGGGCCAGACATCCGGATAACTTCATTGAAATGGGCAGAACCGTGCTTTTTGATGAAGATGCTTTAGAGGCTTTGAGCAAGCGTTATGAAGCGGGCGAGCGGGAACTGCCTTTTATGCGCGATTACTTGAACGCATTGATCGTTTCTGGTGATGCGGCGAAACAGAGAGTTGCCAAAGAATACTTAGATCGTTTGTCTGACGAGGATTTCAAAGATCCGGAGAATATGAGTTTGATCTATGATCTGGCGAATAGAACTTCGTCGCCTGCTTTTAAAGTGGTGATGGATCAGAAAGAGGCTTATATCGAAAAATTCGGACCGGACAGCTATAAGGATAAGATTTTAAAATCGGCTGTTGAGAGTATGAAAACGGCTGTTGAAGATAAGGACAAGACTTCTTTTCAAGCGGTCAGGGATCTGGTAGCAAAATCAGGCATAGAAAAGGCGGATGATTATGCGCATCGTTTTGATTTAGAGTTTTACGAGGGCACGGCGGATTGGAAGAAGTATGCGAAATCCGCGGTGAGTTATGTAGATAAATACAATTTGGAAGACCCGATGATGTTGAATAAGCTGGCGTGGAACTTCTACTTGAATGTGGATAGCAAGAAGTACTTGAATGAGGCGAAGAACTGGGCAGAACGCTCTGTTGCAAAGAAAAGCTTGTATGCTAATAATGACACTTTGGCGGCTTTGCTATACAAATTAGGCGATAATACCGCTGCTTTGATCCAAGCGGAGAAAGCGATCGCCATCGCGAAGATGTCGCGTAAGCCATATACTAAAACCGAAAAGCTATTGGATCAGATATTAGCCCGTTAATTCAAGATTTGCCCTGCGCGAACACATAACTAAATAATCGCCATCATTTACATAAGATTTATATCTTTAGTGAATGATGGCGATTCTATTTCAAATGCTCATATCCAGATCAGTTACGAGACCGGTTTCTTGGCGTTGTTTCTCTATCAAAACGACCACCATTCACTGATTTACCACTGGGATCCATCAATAAGAAGTGTAGTGCTTTTTTGGCTTTGTGGTGGTCACCCCCCTTATCGCCTTTAGCTTTAGCACCCGCACGGTCTTGGCCACCTACGCTATCTCCTCTATCAAAGATCTCTCTTCGGTCTTCTTTCCACTCTGCTCTTTCGTCTTCGATCTCTCCCATCAAAGACTTGATGCGATCACCATACTTTTCCAATAAAGGCTTTGCCGCCTGCATATCCGCACGATGTGCTTCCTTCATGGCACGCATTTCATTCTTTTGTGCTTCAGTTGGTCCGCCTGCACCTTTAAAAGCACCTTTCATGGCTTTCATTTCCGCTTTATGCGCATCTCTTGTAGCACGTAAATCGTTGATCAAAGCTTGATCCGATGGAGAAATATAAGCCTCTAGTTTTTGGCGTTGCTCCAATAAAACAGGGTTCATCTCATTCGACTTGTACTTCTTCCATTCCGCACGTTGTTCTGGAGAGCCTTTGCCTTTCCCTCTGTGCTCGCCACGATTCTCCATTTTCTCTTGCTTCTTCGCCCACTTTTTCTGTCTTCCTTCTTGGTAGCTCGCGAACTGCTCACTGTCTAATACACGAGCCATTTCCGCATCTTGTAATTCAAAGATAGCTTCTACTTCAGCTATATCAGGACGACCATCGCCTGCACGTAAAGCCTCTAATTCACGTCCGTATTTCAGTAAAATATCACCTACTTTATCGGCTTGGCGGTTATCTAAGTCCAATTTCTCAACCATACGTTCTGTATGCTTGGCCGCACGTTCTTCAGCAGAAGAACCACCATTAAAAGATTGGGCTACCGCGGTAGTAAGAGGAAGTAGTGCGATCATCGCCACTACTAAACAAAAACGCTTTCTCATGTTTTTTTGCATGATGTGATAATTATGAAAGGATGAATAAAAAAGGTTCAACAGGAACAAACGCTTTAAAAGACATCCTTTATTTTATTTGCTTTGTATCTTTTGTACACCTATTTGACAAGCACTATTTCGGTTTTATTCTCGTCTAATTGTTAAGAAATGTTAACAGCCGGTCTATTGTGTCTCATCAGGTGATTCTCCATTTTGCTTTCCATTTTCAGACTGGCTTCCATTTTTGAGCTTATCCCGTCTGAATTTTCTGTCCTTGTCCTTCTCTTTGCCTTTTATCTTATCACCAGCTCTCTCTTTCCCATTGCGCTCTTTGTCTTTGTTCTTTCGTTTGCGCTTTCTCTCCTTATCGGCTTCTCTTTTTCTGAACGTTCTTTCTTTATGCGCTTTCAAACGCTCTTTCTGTTCCGCATTCAACTTTGGCAATAAATCCTCCTCAAAGGTCTCCACCATATTTCGCATCTCTTCTTTATGGCGTTTTTTCATCGCGCGAAACTCCTCCCCATGTGTATCTATCATCGGGCGCAGCTCGTTCTTTTGTTCATCTGTGGGCTGTACGACTCTGTTTAAAGTTTTTACAATGCCTGTTCCATTGGCTACTTCTCGCATGTGGTCCACTCGTTTTTGAACAACAAAACCCGTAGCCAATGCGCCCGTAGCCATCCCGCTGGCGAATATGAAAAACACGATCAATCCGGTTTTAAAAGTCATTGCACGATATAGTTAAATGAACAGACATGAATGTAAAGACATGAGGTAGTCTTGTTAAATAAGCACACTACACTAGTTCTCCATGAAAAAGGGATCCGATAAATAGGCATCTTCCATAAGACTGGATAAACCCATTAACTCATCCGTACCCAAACGTCCTTCTGTGATATAGACCCCAAGCAAGAGTAAAGCCCACAATCCGCAACAAGCCACGGCAAAACGAGGAAAGATGCGATGAAGTTGCGTGGCAAAATCGACTTCCGAGCTATTAGCATCCGCTTTTTCCAGTCGGATCTTATCCATGACCGCATTGGTGAATGCCCTATCGTCCTCCTCTCCTACTTCACCAGGTGCAACATACATTAGCTCTTGCGTTTGCATCAACTGCTCTTTCAAACGCCTTAGCTCGGCATCCGACTCCAATGCTGATCGCAAGCGCTCTTCTTCAGCAGCAGATAAGTCGGCGTCAAGTGACTTGATCAATAGCTCTTTTATTTTCGATTCATTCATAATCAAAAAATTAAAACCTCATTAATGATGATACCCCAAGCGAATCAAGGCTTCTTGTAGTTGTGTTCTTGCTCTCGATAAGCGAGACAAAACGGTCCCTAAAGGCATATCCAGCATCTCTGCTACTTCTTTTGTAGAAAAACCATCTACCAAACGAAGAACGATAACCGCTCTGAGATCTTTCTCTAAACTCAAAAGCGCTTTATCTATCAGTTCCTGATGTTCTTTACGCTTCCAACTTTCAGAACGATCACTGATCTCGGGCAGTGCGTCATTCGTTCGAAAAAAGGTCAGCCAGCTTTTTCGCTTTCGCTTTTGCAATTCATTCAAGCTCAGGTTGATCGCGATACGTGTTAAGTAGGTGCGCAGCTTAGCATCGCCCTTGAAGTTATCGATCGCTTTATAGAAACGAATGAAAACATCTTGCCCGATATCTTGCACCGCCCCTACCTCACCCAGCATCCCTCGGATGGTGGCAAGTACCGCTTGTTGGTAGCGATTTACGATGACTGCGAAGGCTTCGTCATTTCCTTGACGAGCAAAAGTCAGTAACTCATCGTCCGAGTAGTTGAGCAAGTGCTTAGACAAAAACACGAATTTGATTGAAATGGCTTTTCAAAAAAGCACTTTCATGGCTGGTATACATATCTGACAAACTAAATTCGGTATTTATTCCAGATAAACAGAAAATCGTCTAAAATACTTTTCTCCTGAAAGCGTTATCCATAAGTGGCATATAGCGAACAAGCCTTTTTTTATGTAATTTCGCGGTCTATTCTGGCCTTTCTTTTCATAAACCTGCCTATAGTATAAACTTTACTTTTTCTCTTATCGCCAATTAGTTACAACTGCATTAGTCTTTTTCAATTAGCGATAAGAAGCTATTATTCAGAAAGTGTGTCACTTTTACGGCTGACCAAGTCGAAAAGAAGACAAAAATATAGCCTACCATTATGTTCAAGCAGGTATTGTTCCTTATCTCCGTATTACTGATCAGTATTGGTTTATCTACGAATACCCAAAAAGCCCTTGCCCAGACCCAAGAAGTAGGTTTGTGGATCGGCAGCGGTACCTATTTCGGTGATATCAACCCCGACTTCAGCTTCCGAAACACTCGTCCGGCTTTTGGTGGTATTTATCGTTATACTGTAAACGACTATATCACTCTGCGCGCGGGTATAGGAGCGACGCGTTTGGAACATGCGGATTCCACCTCTCGCAACCCTTACCAGCAGTTAAGAAATTTGAGCTTTCGCACCAATGTTTTCGAGCTGACCGGTCAGATCGACTTGCACTTCAAGCGTTTTGAGATCAAGTCGAAAAAGTATTACGCGACACCTTATCTGACACTTGGTCTTAGTGCTTTCATGTTCAACCCCAAAGCGCAATACCAAGGCGAATGGTATGATCTAAGGGAGTTGGGAACAGAAGGGCAACAGAATACAGATGTTAGTGGTCGTACCCCATATAAGAAAGTGCAGGCTGCCATTCCTATCGGCATCGGCTATAAGCAATGGATGCGCGGCAGTTGGAGTTTCTATGCCGAGCTGGCCTACCGTCAAACACTTACTGACTATCTTGATGATGTCAGTAAAACTTATGTGGACACCTATCTTTTAGGTGATGGAACCATTACAGAAGCACTTGCCGATCGTTCTATTGAAGGCGGTGCTACAGTAGCTGTAGGCGACCCTGGGCAACAAAGAGGCGATAGAGTGGCCAATGACGCTTATTTGATGTTTCAAATAGGTATCACCTACGCTATTTTCAATAATAAGTGTGTAGGACCGAAATAGCGGTTCAGCTATTGAACGTGCACAACCGCTCCGTGTACTTCCAAATTGACATCAGCTTCTGACCTTGTCTTCACTTATGAAAATCGCTTGCAGTGATTTTTTCGTAATTTTGGAGTCGCTATAAGATATTTAATTTGGATTACCGAGCAGCCATAGACGAATCTAAACTCCCCCAACACATTGCCGTTATCATGGATGGTAACGGACGTTGGGCTAAGACACATGGGAAAAACCGTGTGTTCGGGCATCGCAATGGTGTACGTGCTGTACGCCAAACTACCGAGTACTGTGCCCGTTTGGGAGTAAAATACCTAACCCTATACGCCTTTAGTACAGAAAACTGGGCCAGACCCTCAGCCGAAGTGACTGCCTTAATGGAGTTATTGGTCTATACCCTTAGAAGGGAAACCAAAGAGCTGAACAAGAACAACATTCGTCTGAATGCTATTGGTGATCTATCCAGACTGCCAAAAAACTGCCAAAAAGAATTAGCAGCGGCCATTGAAAACACCAGTCATAATAATAGGATGACGCTGACTTTAGCATTGAGCTATAGTGCGCGTTGGGAGATGACGCAAGCAGTTAAAAATATAGCCCAGCAGATTCAGTCTGGCAGTTTGGCTATTGAAGACATCAACGAATCACTCATTTCCAGTCACCTCAGTACTGCTGGCATACCCGACCCTGAGTTGATGATCAGAACAAGCGGGGAGCAACGCATCAGTAATTATTTACTCTGGCAAATCGCTTATACCGAATTTTACTTCACTGAAAAACTGTGGCCGGATTTCGATGAGAACGAACTCTATAAAGCCATCTATACCTACCAGCAAAGAGAACGTAGATTCGGAAAAGTATTAGAGAAGCGATGATCTCATAGCTTTTGTTAACGTATGCCGAGCCAACCGAAGTAATACTTCATTCGATATAAGAGCGTGCATAGATGCGAATCAGTACTGCCTCACTTTTATGTGGACTGGAAAAAAGGTAGTTACTTTGCAGTCTTGTGCGCCTATATAGGTTCACGACCCCAAAATCCCCTATGCTGAATATACATTTATGCGTAAATGTCTCATTCCGCGGTTATCATTGAGGATCCACTTTATTCTAGCTTTGCTTATGCGTGCTTACGGCTTCATATCTGCCCATCTAATGTCAATTTGTTTGCGTTTCTTATTCGCTATTTTATTGACACTCCCCCTTCATCTGATCGCCCAGAACGATTTAATTGACTACACTAACCCCAAAGAGTATGAAATTGGTGGTATCAGTGTGAGTGGTGTAGAAAACTTGGACGAAAACGTTCTGATCACTTTCACGGATTTGAAAGTGGGCGACAAAATATCTGTTCCTGGTGAGGACATTCCAAGTGCCATTAAAGCTTTGTGGCAACAGGGCTTGTTCAGCGATGTGAAAATCTATGCGGATAAGGTAGTCAATGATGTGATTTTCCTGAAGATCGAATTGACGGAGCGTACTCGATTAAGTAAATATACCTTCAAAGGGATAAGAAAAGGAGAGGAAGACGATCTAAGGGATAAAGTAGCCCTGCAAAGAGGTAGAATCATTACAGAGAACCTTATCAACACCACCAGAAACGCCATCATACGCCATTATATCGACAAAGGCTTTTTGAATTGTGAGGTAGCTATTTCGCAAGAAAAAGACGATTTGTTCAAGAATGCGGCGATCATGGTGATTGATGTATATAAGGGGCAAAAAGTACGGATCAACGAGTTGCGTTTCCTGGGTAATGACAACCTCATCTCTCGCAAGCTGCGCAAGCAGATGAAGAACACCAAAGAGCGCACTAGAGTGAATACCAAAGCTGGTAAAATCATTTGGAATGATATTAAAAACACCAACTTCGGTCATGTGCTCGGTAACCTTTCTGTAGCCGAAGCCTTGCAGTATGTAGACGAGAATGTCATTCGATTCAAACCTTTCAGCAACTCCAAGTTCATTGAGGACGACTTTGAAATGGATAAACTTGCGGTGATCGATTACTACAATGAAAACGGTTATCGCGATGCTGAAATCACCTACGATACCATTTACAATGTCAACGATAAAGCAATAGACATTGAGATGGTGGTTGATGAAGGACGTCAATACTACTTCAGAGACATTAGCTGGAAAGGAAACAGCAAGTATGATGATGAAACTTTAGCCCGCTTACTAGGTATTGAGCGTGGCGATGTTTACAATAAAAGCTTGCTGGACTCCCGTTTGAATTTTGATATGAACGGGAACGACATCAGTTCCTTGTATATGGATGATGGTTATTTATTCTTCCAGATCACACCGGTCGAGAAATCAGTTGTAGGCGATAGTATTGATATTGAAATCAGTATCTATGAAGGGGCACAAGCTACTATAGATGACGTCTTTATTTCGGGTAATGATAAAACGAATGAACATGTGGTTCGTCGGGAAATCAGAACTGTTCCGGGCAATAAATTCAGCCGTGCGGATTTGATTCGTTCTCAGCGTGAGATCGCCAACTTAGGGTATTTCGATCCAGAGCAAATACAGATCAACCCGATTCCTAACCCTCAAGATGGTACGGTAGATATTGAATACAAAGTAGTTGAAAAGCCTTCTGATCAGTTGGAATTAAGTGCAGGTTGGGGTGGTAATACCGTTGTAGGTAGTATCGGGGTGTCTTTCAACAATTTCTCTTTGCGTAATATGCTGCGTGGAGATGCATGGACGCCTGTTCCAGCAGGTGACGGACAGCGCTTGAGTTTCCGTTTCCAATCAACAGGACGCGCCTTCCAGAGTTTGAATATGTCATTCACGGAGCCGTGGTTAGGAGGCCGTCGTCCTAACGCCCTAACTGTTAGTGCTTATAGTACCCGAAGTTTTAGAAATTCTACTACTACGGATATTGACGCCAATGATGCATCTGTTCTATTGATCACAGGAGCTTCATTAGGACTTGGTAGACGTTTACAGTGGCCGGATGATAACTTCACGCTTCAAGCAACGATGAACTACCAGCGCTATCGTTTGCGCAATTGGTTCTCTGATTTCATTATGACAGACGGCTCAGCGAACAACTTTAATTTCAATATTACTTTAGCTCGCTATTCTCTCGACCAACCGATCTATCCTCGTTCCGGGTCTAATGTTTCTTTATCTGTTCAATTCACACCGCCTTATAGTGCCCTTTCAAACAAAGACTATGAAGGTCTAGCTGCGGTGAAAGACTTTAATGAATTGTATAAGTGGGCAGAATATCACAAGTGGAAGTTTAAAGCAGAGTGGTATACCGCTTTAGTAGGTAATTTGGTTTTACGCACCTCTGCCAAGTTCGGTATGATGGGCTTCTATAACAGTAATATCGGGCATTCTCCTTTCGAGCGTTTCGAGTTGGGTGATGATGGTATTGCCAACTTTAATTTATACGGTAAAGACATCATAGCACTTAGAGGCTATGAAGTAGTAACCTCTAATGTAGTAGAACGTGCGGATGGTAGCTTCGCAACGGGTGTAGGTGATCCATTTTATGCGAAGTATACTTTAGAGTTGCGCTACCCAATGAGTCTGAACCCTAGCTCAACAATTTATGCCTTGACCTTCTTAGAAGGTGGTCGTTCTTGGAATAGCTTCAGAGAATTCAATCCTTTAGAAGTTTACCGTTCGGCAGGTATGGGTTTACGTGTATTCTTACCGATGTTCGGAACCTTAGGGTTTGACTATGGTGTTGGCTTTGACAAAAATGCCGGGCAAGCGGATCGCTTCTGGGATTACTTAAGTAGATATGGTAAGTTCAGTGTGATCTTGGGTATGGAGCCGGAGTAGAAAATAGATCAGATATAGGAAATCAGACAAGAGATTTGAGATTCGAGACATGAGACTTCGTGCTGACGCCGAACGCTTACTTTTGTCCAAGTGCCTAAGACTAAAAAAGGCGGCGAGGAAATCCTCGCCGCCTTTTTTTATTGGGTCGATCAATAGCTTTGTACTTACTTACTCACAGCCCATATCCTCTTTGGATACCTCATCATTATTCGGGAAGCATTGCCCCGACGGAAGGCTTTCTGGGTTAAAGCGGTCTAAGTGACCATCTCTAAGGGCATTGTCAATAAAGTCAGCCATTTTAGCCACTTCTTCGTCTGTTAAGAAAAGCGGTTCGAAGTCATCCGCTAATTGTGTTGATGAAACATTCGGGTTCTCTGCCTCTGCATTATTTTTATAGTCGATCACATCTTTTACAGAGGTGAAGCTGGCACCATGTCCGTAAAAAGGAGAATCTTTCAAATTATAGAGTTGAGGTACTTTGAATTTGAAGCGATCCATAGGGTTTTTAGTGAAGCTGGCTCTACCTAGTCGCGCTTCATTATCTGCTTCTACATTGATGGCTTCTGGGGATAGGTGAAGATCATTCATACCTAAAGCGTGGAACTCCATGCTACTCAATGCAGGACCATCGTGGCAACTGCTGCACTTTCCTTTGCCAAAAAATAAAATAGCTCCTACTTTTTGATCTTGTGACATCGCACTATGATCTCCATTCAACCAACGCTGGAAAGGTGCTTGGTTAGGCAGTAGTGTACGTTCATAAGCTGCAATCGCCAAACCCGCAGTGATATTGCTTACTCGTTCTTCTTCTGGGAAATCAGCGAAAGCTTCATTGAACAATTCTTCGTAAACCGGGTATTGATTGGTTAAGCTGGTATCCACCAACATACGGTGAACATCCAAACCCGCTATGGCTTGTATCTCTGCTCCGTCAAAACCCAAAAAGTTCTTAGCGATAGGTGTTTCAGGCGTCCATTTTGATTCTGTACCCACATTCACACCATTCGCCCCGAACTGTCCATTCCATAAAACATTGCTTTGGTAGGCGATATTTAATGCCGATGGCGTGCGCACAGGCTGCACATCAATGTCTTCTAAAGCATAATCAGCGGAGTGGAATCGACCTTCACCAGTAGTACCAAAGCCAACTCCTCCATCGCCTAAGCCTTGTGGCAGGCAAGCTTGGAAGCCTCCGGCGGCATGGTGACAGCTCGCACAAGAATAAGTACCCATACCAGAAGCATTCTTGGCTTCGTTGCCGATCACGGTTTCGTGAAAAAGCATACGTCCCAACTCCACCTTTGAAGGCGAGATAGGATTATTAGGATCTTGCGGGATGTTAGCGAAATCATCGCTTTGCGGCAGGCGGTAGTGGCTTGCCCCTATGCCATTAGAGCTTACGGCCAGAAGGTCATTTAACGCGCTGTCTAAATAGGTGAGTTCAATTTCTTCGGGCTCTGTTTGACAGCCCGTACTGATCGCCCCAATGAACAGTAATAAAATGGCAGTAGCACGTGTGAACGAACGCATAATCAAAAACATTGGTATTCTAATATAAAGAACGTACATCATAGACGGATTTCTATAATGCGAATCAGCAAGCTAGTAAAAAATGGTAGGTTGGAAAAGAGGGGTGTGTATCAGTACAGCCGATAATCCACTATAATAAAAACATAAGTGGACAAACAATGTTGACCAACCAACTAAAGATCGTGTTCTAATACAAATACTAATAAGTCAAATGCTGTGCCAAGTGGAAAGATTTTTGGCACAAAATAAGAACGTCATTGGACGTTCAAAGTCACACAAAGGTACGGTTTACAATGATTTAAACGACAATTCTTGCCAATTTCGCGCGAGGGATAGGAGTGGTACTAAATGGGATAGATGGGGTGTGAGTGCCTGCTTGGCGGGGGCGGCCCAGAGGTAGCCACCGCCAAGTAGTGCAACGAACCCCCAGATAGCCCATTTTGTAGGAACGGATAGCCCGGTGGACGCAGTGAAAAGGGACAAAACCCGTAGAGACGTCCTACATGGGCGTCTTGCGTGCTGCACCGAACATTTATTGTACGACAGGAGAATACCCTTTTTATTGCGGGCACGCGCCCTGCTAAACCATAAAATTGGTTAAATGCTAAGACATATTCAACATCTGCCGCTGGATCACGTCTATGAACTGGGGCGATCGGTTTGCTATTTACTTAACTTTGCCACCAGAAAGCATACAGAGATGAGATATTTACCACTTTTTATACTATTGCTGATCAGCGGAAGTGCGGATCTATTCGGGCAGCTGAAGAACTTTACGACCCGCAAGAGTTTCAGCCATGCGGATAAGGTCACGGCTTTGACCTTCACGCCGAATGGCAAAAAATTCGTGACCGCGCATGAGAATGGTTTGGTGCTGGTTCGCGACGCGCAAAGTAAAAAGCTGACGCATACATTTAGAGGGCATACCGATGATGTGCGCCAGATCAGTTTCCACCCGAATAACAGGTATTTCGCTACGGCCAGTGATGATGGCTCGGTCAAGGTCTGGGATCTTGTTCAGGATACCTTGATCTTTGATTCGCACACTATTTTACCCAGTGCGGTACGTCCGGAATACTTCAGTTTCGCCTTTTTTGATACAGGAGGCAAGCAGATCTATTATGGGGGTTCTGATGGTAAGATCTATACGGTGAACGTGATAGAAGGGGGTGCTTTAGAGATCTATAAAGACTACGGGCGCAATATTTTTGATGCTGACATTGACTATATCCACAATCGATTGGCATTGGTGGAAGGGCGTTTTTTACGTATCATCGACTTGAATACGGGTATGGAATTGCGAAAGATCTTGAGCTGTAATGGTCATTTTGTACAGGACGTGAAATTTAATTATACGGGTGCGAATGTTGCTACGATTTGTAGAGACGGCCAGCTTCAGCTTTGGGATGTGGATACGACCGCTAAGTTGAATGAGTTCGAGGCGACTCAAAGGGGACCTAGTACAGAAATCGACTTCTTTCCGATGGGGGAGCTCTTGACGGGGCATGTAATGACCAAGGCGATCATTTACCGCCCTTCAACGGGTCAGGTGATGCAAAACCTATCTGGTGAACATACGACCCCTGTTACAAAAGTTGATGTAAGCTTAGATGGTACCCAACTACTTACTGCCGACGAAGATCAAGTGAAATTATGGACGATGGATATTCCGCCTCCGGCTGAGATCATTGAAGAAAAGAAAGAAGAAACAGCGGAAACCCCAGCCCCACCTGTACCTCCTACGCCTCATACGCCTCCTACTCCACCAGTAGTGAAGAAGAAAAAACCACAGCAAGCTGAGCTTGAATCAGCGCCAGAACCTGCCCCAAAACCTGAACCAGAAATAGTAGACCCTAGAAATTTAGAGGGTTTTAAGCTCACCTATAACACACGAAACTTACCTGATTCTTTAGGTGATCGGAGTGTGAAGACCGGTAAGAAAGTAGTGGTGAACGCGGATGATATAGAGATATTTGTTTGGGACTCTGAGTATGAAGATGGGGATACCATTTCCTTGTTTTTGAATGGAGAATGGTTGCTGAAGGAATATGCACTGCGCAATAAGAAAAAGAAGATCCGTTTCAGCTTAGACCCCAATGGGGATAATTACTTGATCTTACATGCGCATAATGAAGGAGAGCGACCACCGAACACCGCTGCGGTATCTATCAATGATGGTCGAAGAACGAAGCGCATCTCATTGAGTTCTGATCTGGACAATTCTGATGCGGTGAAATTTTCAATAGCGGGTACAAAAGAAGATTAAGACCCGGATATTTTTTTAAAAAAAAATCGCTCACCGATACCAAGGTATCAGGTGAGCGAAAAATAAGGTGTTAAAAGATCAATTCTAACTTTGCAAAAATGCGACCAAATTAATTGTCGCCACCACCTTCACGAAGATACGTTTCACGTTCCATCTTTGCGCGTGCTTTGAAAGGAAAATCAGGATAACGATCCAAGAAACCTTGTAATTTATCCAAACCGTAATCGTTTTTGAATTTCTCGTAAAGTTTCTCCCAGATATCGTTCGCTTTTTCATGCTTGGGGAAAGACTGTACAAAATAAGAAAGATCCGCCTCAGAATCACTGTCTTTCAGTTCATCATAAATCTCTGTCTTGGCTTCTTCTAAACGCTTACCCATCTTGTGGTTCTGGATGAACTCAAAATAGCCCTCAAAGGTATCCTCCGCTTTCGCTTTGCGCCAGTCGGTCTCTTCTTGATCGCTATTCAGCACAGCAAGATCCTTTTCTAAAACATCTTTATGCGGGAAGTTTTCATACTCATACTTGAATAGCTTGATCTCTTCAGCACCCGCACCTTGCTTATACACTTTATAGAACTTCAACCAAAGGTCATCCGCTTTTTCATGCTTAGGATAGGTAGTTAAAAACTTACTGTAAGCGTCAATAGTATTCTCTTTTGCGGTATGTTCGGCCAGATCATTCACGGCCATATTCACGTAGGTACTCTCCGTGTAAATGTCCACAAAAGTTTGGTAAGCGTGTAAGTTGTTTTTATCACGGGCCGCTAAATACTCCACCCGAGAGCTGTCTTTCACATATACATTCTTAGGGTATTTCTTCGCGAAAGCATCATAAGTATTCCAACCGTTCTGGCGCATAGAAGTCTCGAACAAGCTCATTTCCGCACGCTTGTAAAAAGCAGGCGTTTTCTTCTTCATATTCGCCCCGTATTCAGTCATCAGCTCTTCCCAAGCAGCAGGTGTATTGATGGCTTTGGTCTGTGCGATGATCATTTTATTGCGCGACTTAGAGGCTTTGCTATCTAAAGCCCTATCCCCTTCCCAATGATATTTGATGAAGCTATTGTAACCATCAACGGTATTTTCTTCTTCAGCAAGAGCATAAGCCGCTCGCGCCGCCTTTTTCTTCACGGTTTTCACAGAAGAAAAAGTCTCATCCATTTTAGATAGCTTAGAGCGCATATCAGATGGCATGCCTTTTCTACCTGCGATCGCACGGCTCAGTAAAGCACCCGCCGAATCAATATTGTGATTAGAAAACTCAGGGTTCATGTACAATTTAGCCATATTATACATGGCCACCAATTCAACATATTCCGTACCCACATCAGCCTTGAAAGCCGAGAAAGCAGCATCCATATCGCCCTTTTTGACCGCCTTTAGTCCGTCTTTGATCTGTGCTTGGGCACTGGCACAGACCATGAAACAAAGCCCCAAGGCAAAAACGCCTCTGCATATTCTTGAGTGAAAGATAAATTCGAGCATAGCTTATTCTGTTTAAAAGTGACAACAATAAAGAGAGGACCTTATGTCGTCGGCTTAGGGATGTATATTATATAAGAGTATTCGTCTTGTTCAATTGTCTTCTCGATATTTATCATCAACATCATCATCAGGGCGCATGCCCGCAATAAAAGCCTTTAAACGATCGCTCAACAGCAAATCGACACCGAGCAGGAAATCTTATGTCTTACGTCTTGGATCTTATGTCTAAAGGCGTCAGCCTTTCACTGCGGTCACCGGGCTATCCGTTCAAATTCAGCCGCTGCCCGCTGCTTCGCTGGCAGGCTGGCAAAGAGCTTCCAAGGTCGCTTTTCCCAGCCGCCGCTCAGGGCGCATTCAGCGGCTTCATAACCACTACTATCCCTTGCGCGACAAGAGCAGAACGAACGTTTGTTTTGTTAGCCCTATGTTAAATATAGTGAAAAAGATGCGGTAATTACAAAACAATAGGCTGCCATTATGCAGATACCACTTTAATTTGCGGTATGAATGTATACGGACTAATAGGTTACCCCCTTGGGCACTCCTTCTCCCCTACTTACTTTGCTCAAAAATTCGCTGAATTGGGCATTGCTGATACCCATAATTATCGCCTATTCCCCCTTGCTTCGATTCGAGAGTTCCCCGCTCTGATACAAGCCTTTCGCTTTGCGCTAACCAATACGGGAGAACAACTTTGCGGTTTGAATGTGACGATCCCCTATAAGCAATTGGTCATTCCCTACTTAGATGATCTATCTCCGCAAGCCAGCGATATTGGTGCGGTGAACACCATTCAATTCAAAGGAACAGCACAAACGTTACAGTTGATCGGGCATAATACAGATGCTTATGGTTTTGAGCATTCGCTTCGCCCACTATTAGCGCAAGTACAATTCAACTATACCAAAGGCGCATTGATATTGGGCACTGGAGGAGCCTCAAAAGCTGTTGCCTATGTCTTGGAAAAGCTAGGCATAGCCTACACTTTTGTCTCAAGAAATCCGAAAAGCGAAAAACAGTTTTCTTACAAGCAGCTTAAGAAAGACCATCTTGACGCTTACCACCTCATCATTAACACTACCCCCCTGGGTACTTACCCAGATGTAGACCGCTTTCCAGCTATTCCCTACGCTGAACTTAGCAAGCAGCATATTTGCTATGACTTAGTATACAATCCCGCCGAAACCGCCTTCCTTCAAAAAGCCAAAGCGCAAGGAGCCACCATAGCGAATGGGGCGGCCATGCTAAAACTACAGGCAGAGCGCGCTTGGGAGATATGGAATGATAAGAATAGCTTATCTTAGCCCTACTTCTCATTCGTAGCGCTTTTATTTTTTAATGAAAGCTATAGCCGACCTATGGCCTACGAGACCGTTCTCCTTCTTTTAGCCATCTCCATTTTAATTGCGCTACTCGTGCTCATTCTCCTGCAATGGACCAATAAACAGGGCATAGAACAAGATGGGCAAAGTCAGCAGATCATGCTTCGCTTGCTGAGCGAGTTGCGTGCGGAATTTCAGCATAATGACGCCCGTTCAAGAACGGAAACGCAGCAACGCTTGGACTACATCATGCACCAGATCGGGCAGCATCAACAGCATACCGCACGTCATTTATCACAGCAAGGGGATCAACAATCTACTTTAGTGCGAGAGCTGAGCGCACAGTTGGAACGCGTACAAGGTACCAATGACCAAATATTGGGTTTCGCTCACCAAATGCGCAGTTTAGAGCGCATTTTACAAAACCCTAAACAACGCGGAATCTGGGGAGAATATTTTTTAGAGCAATTATTAGACAACACCCTATCATCCGAAAACTATAAACTACAATACCGCTTCCCTGACGGCATCATAGTAGACGCTGCGGTTTTCTTTCGGGATCAAATCATTCCTATTGATGCGAAGTTCAGCTTTAGTCAGTATGAAAAGTTATTGAGCGAGCCGGATCCCGCCCAACGACAGCGCATAGAAAAAGCCTTTTTGCGGGATGTGAAAAAACGAGTAGACGAGACCGCGAAATACATTTTACCCGCTAAGGGCACGACCGACTTCGCATTCATGTTCATACCCGCAGAAGGTATTTACCACTACCTGCTTAACCACAGAGCGATCAGTAATGACCTATTAGAATACGCTTTTAGCAAGCGAGTGATCCTAGTATCTCCTACTACCTTCTATGCTTATTTACAAACCGTTTTACAAGGACTGAAAGCCTTAAAAATCGAAGATTCGGCAAAGCAAGTAATGGCGGATCTGGCAGCCCTACAAGACCGATTAAAGCGTTATGAAACGCATTTTGAAAAAGTAGGCAAACACTTGCGTACTTCACTGCAAATGTATGAGCAGGCAGCAAAAGAATTCAAACGCTTAGATACAGATATCATAAGGGTGACCGCAAGAGAAGAAGCTGGACAACGTGCAGCAAAGCAGGGAGAGATGTTTTACGATTAAAAACTAGTGAGGCATGGCCAGATTAAATCATTCTATATTCTTATTGCTTTAGTTCATCAGTATGTAAAAAAGACAGACATGACATATTTGATTTCGAACGATTTTTGATGAAAATCGTACAAAAGAATAGCTATTATTCTTCCTTCAACAATGCTTGTTTTAACAAGGAAACTTATAAGGGTTAAAGGCTGTTAATTTGCTATACGTGGAGCAGATCTTGCATTATTTTGCACCAGCTCCTCACCATTTTTTGCTCCCGCAAAAGTCCCCATCATGTTTGTACCTCCTTCAGATCTCAGGCAAAAACTGTTTTGTTTTCCCATTATTCTTCTCCTACTCTTCGCCGGATTATCTCTTCCAGCCGTCGTTTTCGCTCAAGATGATGCTGGCCAAAAGCAAAAGGAACTTGGTGCACAAAGAAGTACCAAAACCATTGAAGCAGTTCATATCGATTCACCTCCTAAACTGGATGGCGTCTTAGATGATGCAGCTTGGGAAAGCATCCCTATTGCTACTGGCTTTACCACTTTTGAGCCTGAGATAGGTCAAGCTGCCGATCAAAAAACAGAAGTGAAACTGGCTTATGATAATACAGCACTTTATGTGGGTGCGTTTATGCATGAAGAGGGCAGTGAGCGGGTATTGCGACAAATGGGTGAGCGCGACCGTTTCTTCAGCGACAACGCGGATTATTTCGCGATCTGCTTGGACCCTTATGAAAGCGAGCAAAACGCCTTTTGTTTTTTAGTGACCGCCGCCGGCGTGCAATCAGATGCCTTGGTCACACCGAACGGTGAAGATGGCTCTTGGAATGCGGTATGGTATAGCAAAGTTGAAATCAGCGAAGAAGGTTGGGTGCTCGAATTGAAGATTCCGTACAGTGCTTTGCGCTTTCCACAGAAAGATGTACAAAACTGGGGTATAGGTTTAGAGCGTTCTATCCGTAGAACAAGAGAGAAATCCACTTGGTACGATTTCGACCCACGTTTAGATGGAGCGGTCAATCAGTTCGGTACACTTAAAGGACTGGAAAACATAGCCCCTCCCTTGCGCTTGTCGATCACCCCTTATGTCTCCGCCTATGCGGAATACTACAATGATTGGGAGGATCCCGATGCCAATCACGAAAAGTACTTTATCAGAGGCGGTATGGACTTGAAGTACGGTATCAATGAGAGCTTTACTTTAGACATGACCCTTATACCTGATTTCGGACAGGTGCAGAGTGATGACCAATTGCTTAATTTATCTCCATTTGAAATACAGTTCGCGGAACTGAGACCTTTTTTCTTAGAAGGGGTAGATTTGTTTCAGAGGGCAGATCTATTTTATTCCAGACGTATTGGTGGGCAGCCTTATGATTTTTATGGGGTCTACGACTTAGACAGCACACATACGATCATCAATAACCCCGGAGAAACGCAATTGTACAATGCCAGTAAAGTATCTGGCCGTACAGATAATGGAATGGGTATCGGCGTATTCAATGCCGTGACCGCAGAGATGAGAGCAAACCTTGAAGTAGACGGGGAGAGCATGTCTTACCAAACCGCACCCCTCACCAACTATAATATCTGGGTATTGGATCAGCCCTTAAAAAACAGTAGCTATGTGAGCTTGATCAATACCAATGTGATGAGGCGAGGGCATTTTAGAGACGCCAATGTTACTGGGGTAGAATTTAAAATCGCCAATAAAAAGCAGAGTTATGCCATTGGCGGTAATGCCGCGATCAGTCAGCTTCATAGCGATGAGCCCACCGTATTAGGGCATAAACACAATATCCGTTTCGGTAAGATCAATGGTAATTTCAGGTGGCGTTTCTTCAATAGTTTAGTGAGCGACAACTACAATCAGAATGATCTGGGCTTCCAGACCTTCACCAACTTCATTAATTATGGCTGGAGTGGTAACTATAATATCTTCCAACCCAAGGGAATCATGAATAGTGTATGGACCAATTTTGGTTTTGAAGTGGAAACCCGATACCGTCCTGTTATCTACCAGTATAATAATGTTTTCGCGTCTGGCGGTATTACCTTCAAGAACTTCTTAAGTGCTTGGGCCTATACAAATCATAATTTAGCAAATGGGAAAGATTATTTCGAGCCACGTTTATTCGATGGTGAGACCTATTTCACTCTAGCTCGCAACCACAATGCCGGATTTAATATCAGTAGTGATTATAGAAAGCCTTTCGCTCTTGATTTTGGTGTGAATGGTAACCGCTCCTTTGTTTGGGATATGGCAAACTATAGTGTATTCGTTTCTCCGCGCATCCGAGTGAATGACCGCCTGATGTTCATCCATCAAACCAATTACATCAATATCATAAAAGAAGTAGGCTTTGCTACATTAACAGACTACTACGAACCGGAAGAAGAAGATGACCCTATTTTCGGAAACAGGAAGCGTAGAACGGTGATCAATACCTTCACTACACAATGCGGCATTACCCCTACCATGACCGCCAACCTAAGAATAAGACACTATTGGAGTAAAGTAGTGTATCGCGAATTCTACAATTTAGCAGACAATGGAAATATGCTGGTCAGTGATTACACTGGTAACCACAATACCAGCTACAATGCTTTTACGCTGAACCTCACCTACCGTTGGCAATTCACTCCTGGTAGTGAACTAAGCTTGGTGTGGAAGAACGACATCTATAGAACAGATGCCGATGATTCAGAATGGTATAATGACATTAATGAAGACGGCTACATCACCAACTTAAGTCGAACTTTCCAATCACCAATGACCAACAGTTTATCATTGCGCATATTATGGTATCTCGATTACCAAATGTTGAAAGGATTAGGGAAAGGAAAGAACCAAATGGGATAATATTGGAGAACAAGCCGTAAATTCGCAGACATTCAATAAGTACTCTGACCATGGCAGCGAATACCGTAGAAAGCACCAATAAAAATGCACCGAAAAGCAAGGAACAAGCAAACGTTCGAATTTTCGTAACAGGAGGAACCTTCGATAAAGAGTACGATATGATCAAGGGGGAGCTTTATTTTAAAGACACCCACCTACCTGAGATATTCGAGCTGGGACGCTCTACGGTGAAGTGCCAGATCCGCACACTTATGATGATCGACAGCCTGCAAATGACAGATAGCGATCGTGAGCTGATCAAAACAAATTGCGCACGCTGTGGCGAAGATCGCATATTGATCACACACGGAACAGATACAATGGTACAAACCGCAGCTGTACTTGCGGCGGCTGACTTACCCAAAACCATCGTGCTCACAGGCGCACTCATCCCCTACAAATTCGGTAGCTCGGATGGCTTTTTCAACTTAGGTAGCGCATTGGCTTTTGTACAAACCTTGACCCACGGCGTCTACATCGCCATGCACGGACGGTATTTTCATTGGGATAATGTAGCGAAGAACTATTCTACAGGTTTTTTTGAAGAATTGGATGCTTAATTTTTGTATCACATATTGTTCAGTACCTCTTTAATCAAGTCCTCAACCGTTTCCACCTTAGCCTTAGAGCGCAATACTTTATCAATGGTTTTTTGAGCTACAATTTTATTGATGCCCAAGGCCATTAAACCTTCGATCGCCTCACCTCTTAATGCGCCTGCTCCTGTAGTGGCTCCAGCAGTTGAACTTACACCCGTTGGTAGATCCGTCTTGATCATTTTATCGCGCAGCTCTAATATCATTCGCTGTGCGGTCTTCGCACCAATTCCTTTCACCGATTTTAATAAAGCCACATTATTCTCTAAAATGGCTTGCTGCAATTCATGAGGGGATAATGAAGACAACATGATCTGTGCCGTACTTGGACCAATACCCGATACACTGATCAAGTGCAAGAATAGTGCTCGCTCCGCATCATTGTGAAAGCCATAAAGCGTATGCGCATCTTCCTTGATGTGCAGATGCGTAAGCAATATCCCGCTTTCTTTATTTCTGATAGCCGATGAAGTGTTCAAGCTGATGTTAACGAAGTAAGCTAAGCCCGCAGCGGTTTCTACAACTACCCTACTTGGATTCTTATCTACGAATTTTCCTTTGATGTAAGCGATCATAATGTATTAGCTGCTTAGTTCCGTTCTTTTTTCCTGTAATTCTTCTATCTCCATCGCACTCTCCTCCCATTCTTCCATCAATGTGGTCAGCCTCTTATTCAAAGCGGCATGATCCATCAATATCTTATTCGCATCCGGGTTAGAGCCATAAAACTCAGGATCAGCCATCAGCTTCTCATACTCAGCGATTTTATCTTCTGCTTTTGAAATTTCTTGCTCGCATTTTTTGTGCTTGTTATTCACTTTGCGCAAGTCCTTTTCCAACTGCTTCAAAGCCTCTCGCTTTTGTATACGGGTTTTCTTATCCTCTTCCCGTTTCACCTTATCTCCTTTCAGCTCTTCTCGAGAATTCATGCCCAGATCATCCAGGCTCTTCATTTCGCGATCTTTCAAGAAAGAGTAGATATCCCCCACATGCTGATGTACTCCCTTG
Source organism: Bacteroidota bacterium (assembly GCA_020631675.1). Lineage (GTDB taxonomy): Bacteria > Bacteroidota > Bacteroidia > Chitinophagales > UBA2359 > JAHDGT01. The sequence continues at coordinate 4,161 of JAHDGT010000004.1, read as the reverse complement.
TCTCTGAACTCATATACCTTATCCGTCAGTCCTTTTAAGAACTCACGATCGTGACTAACGACCAAGAGGGTTCCTGTAAAATTCAATAAGGCCTGTTTTAAAACAGACTTGCTCTGCATATCCAAATGGTTCGTCGGCTCATCCAGTATGAGTAGATTCACAGGGTTGAGAAGCATCTTGGCCAGTGCTAAACGAGAACGTTCCCCACCAGATAAAACAGATACCTTTTTATCCACATCTTCCCCACTGAACAAGAAAGCTCCCAAAAGGGCACGCACCTTCAAACGCATATCTCCTACCGCCACATCATCAATGGTTTGGAAAACGGTTCTCGACTCGTCCAACTGCTCTGCTTGATGCTGCTCGTAGTAACCAATGATCACATTATGCCCTAATTCACATAATCCAGTGTGGTCATTGATATCACCCGTAATAATTCGGGTTAAAGTCGTTTTCCCTTCCCCATTCCTGCCAATAAAGGCAATTTTCTCACCACGCTCCAGCTCGAAATCGATTTTATTCAGTACTAAGTTCTGATCGTATCGCTTCACCAAACTATCAATGTTCACCACTACTTTACCCGACCTCGGCGCAGGCGGAAAACGGAATCTGATCTTTCCCGTCTCTTGATCATCCACCTCTACCTTTTCTATACGATCCAGCTTCTTGATCAAAGTCTGTGCGAACTTAGCTTTATTCTTCTTCGCTCGGAATTTATTGATCAATGTCTCCGTATGTTCAACGAACTTCTCTTGTCGCTTAGCTTCAGCGATCTGCTTCTCAACCCGCTCTTGTCTAAGTGCTATAAAGTCCGAATAGCTCACTTTATGGTCGTAAGCTTTTCCATTCACCAGTTCAACCGTTCTATTACCAACCGTATCTAAGAAAGCCTTATCGTGAGAGATGATCAAAACACCTCCCGGATACTTCGTTAAAAAACGCTCTAACCAAATGATCGACTCAATATCTAAGTGATTCGTAGGCTCATCCAGTAGTATATAGTCAGGTTTTCTCAAAAGAATTTTCGCCAACTCAACACGCATCTGCCACCCCCCACTGAAAGTACTCAAGGGCATATCCAGATCACTATGCGCGAAACCAAGACCACGCAATACTCGCTCTATTTCTTCGCGAATATTCATTCCTCCTAAACGCACCAGCCTGTCCGTCTTATCAGATAGTTTACTCAGTATTTTTTGATAAGCTTCTGACTCATAATCCGTACGTACCCCCAACTCCTCATTGATCTCTTCTATATCGGCCTCCAACCTATTGATTTCACTAAAAGCCTCCAAAGCCTCTTCGAAAACACTTTTCGTTGGGTTCAAATGTAAAGTCTGTGGCAAGTACCCTAAAGTCGTACTATTCTCCATCACCACATTCCCTTCATGAGGGTTCATCTCGCCAATGATGATTTTCAATAAGGTAGATTTACCCGCACCATTCTTACCCACTAAGCCCACACGATCCTTATCGGTAATCGTCAAATTCAATTCTCGGAACAGCTTGCGTTCGCCATACTGCACCATTATGTTACTCATTACGATCATAGTACAGCAAAATTAAGGATTACTGAGCACACCTACCTGATATATGTATATGCTGCGTCCCCGCAATAAAAAGCTGGCGCGGCTTCGCTGGGAAATATCGTAGAGCAAATTCATGAATTTGCTCTACAGTAAACTACTGAGATCTTTGAAAGCGCCAGCTTTTCACTGCGGGGTCGGGCTATCCACTAAAATTCACCCCCTGCCTGCTGCTTTTTGGCAGGGCTAAAAATGGCTACCTCTGGGCCGCCTTTTTAGCCCGCCAAAAAGGGCGCATTCAGGCGGCTCATTACCGCTCCTATCCCTCGCAGAAGCCAAAAATGTTAAAAAGCACTAAAATAGGCAAGCAAGTACTACCATCAACAACAAACATCAATAACTAATCAGTTGATGACCAACACTTAACAAAAAAAACAAGCAGTCATACATCTTACAGCTATAAATATAAAGCAAACAGATGACGCCTAACTGACAATCAATAAGTATATTTGTCCAATCTTTGCCGCCCTTAGGCTGGAACTTATCTTTCTTTGAATTTTACTATTCAAGATTTCACCCTCCCACCTGCTTAGATTAATCGAAAGATAACCATAAGCAATTTCTTTGTTGTCCAGTAGTTCGCATATTCATCCCAATGCTCTACGTACGGCAATTCTGAAATGGTGAGGATATCCATTCAAGCGTTTGTTCAGATGTGATTTCAGTAAAGCTGAAATCCATTCTTACTATCTACAAAACATAGATCGTACGGATACTGAACTTAGCTCAACACATTACCAGTAACAACACTATGGAACCCAATGATCAAAGCTCGAAGCTTTATCTCCACATATACTTTCTCCCCTTATTCATTTGCTTCTTCTTACTTTCTAATGGCTTAAGTTCTCCAGAACTTTTAGCAGGTCCTTCAGACCCACCTTCGAATATGTTGGTCAATAACAAAGCCAACAGCATCGAATGCATACAAGCCATGGAGCGGATCATCGCTGGAGAGCTTCCTCCGGAAAATGCTCCTGTCAAAGAAGCATCTAGCGAAAGTGCTCAGCAAGCTGAACCCAAAGAAACCCAAAAACCTCTTGTTGCCTCATCTCCTAAGAAAGAAGAGGATACTAAAATCGTAGATGGTGTTTTGTACGTGAACGGACAACCCATGCCTACCTATGAAGAAGAGCGTTTAGGTATTGGAGGGGTGACCACCCCTTCACCAAACAGTGCGAAAACAAAGGGTGCGGAAATCAAAGTGATCGATGGCGTTCTTTATCTGAACGGTCAACTCGCCAGTCTTTACCAAGCCAATTCGCATAGTAATGATGACAATTTAGTTAAAGTAGAGCACAATGGTGCGCTTTATGTTGTCCCTGGATCAGTTAGTAATACTGTAACTGGTAAAGTAAGTACAACTGCACACGATCACGACCACGATCATCATGCACACGACCATGATCATGGACATCACCACCACGGGCACGATCACGTACATGATTATCCTGAGCCGGACTATAATACCAGTCAGTTACCAAGTATGAGCACACCGATCACTTATAGTGCAAGTGAAAGTATGCGTGAGTTCCGCTCTTCATCAAAAGTGAACGCAACGAATTATTATAAATACGATCCCAATAGTAAAAGTGCGAAAGTGGTCTTAACCGACCTTTATGAAGAAGAAATCCCTTGTCATGCACATTATGATTATTCTTGGGATCAGTCAAAGGTGCACCCCTATAAATACAATTTGGCAACTATGCCCGAAACCGTTGAGTTCTTATTAACACATGGTTTCGATGAAGATTTTCAAATGCCGATTCACGGAAGGCTTACTTCTAAGTTCGGTCCGCGTTGGGGACGTCATCACAATGGTATAGATATCGATTTAGATAAAGGTGATGTGGTAAAGGCAGCTTTCAAAGGTAAAGTGCGTATTGCCCAGTATTCTTCCGGCTACGGAAACTTAGTAGTGATACGTCATTACAATGGTTTAGAAACCTACTATGCTCACCTTTCAAAACTTAAAGTGAAAGAGGGTGATGATGTAGACGCAGGATCAACCATTGGTTTAGGTGGAAGCACAGGGCGTTCTACAGGTTCTCACCTGCACTTTGAAGTTAGATACAAAGGTCATCCGATCGACCCTGCTGAAATGATCGACTTAGGTTCTTACCGTCTTAAGAATCATACATTCGTAGTCAACAAAAGTTATTTTTCTTCTACCAACCCGTACGAAAGTGCGCACGGTGGTAGTGGGGGATCAATTTATCACAAGGTGCGCTCTGGCGACACCTTGAGTGGTATCGCACGCAGATACGGTACATCCATCAGTCGCATTTGTAAGCTTAATGGTATTTCCAGTAGGTCTACTTTGCGCGTGGGTCGCCGCTTGAAAGTGCGATAGATAAGAACTCGTTCTTGCACGAGAATGAGCACCACACCACAGAGTAACGATTCAGAAATCGTTACTAGAGAGAGCTTCCTTGCCTCCCTCGACTTCCATTTTTTACTCGACGAATAAGCCACAAGCATCTTCCTTGGTTTTACTAGGGAAGATGTTGTGGCTTTTTACTTTTTAAACAGAAACCCGAATTGAGAAGTCAAATTTGTATTTTTGTTGGGTATCGGT
>JAHDGT010000358.1 GCA_020631675.1 Bacteroidota bacterium | reverse complement strand
TGACCCGACTGAGTTGGAACTTCAGAATACTACGCAGAATAAATGCCAGACGCTTACGGTATCTCAGGACGGTATAGAGGCATATGTCGAATCTTTTGATCTTACTGTGGATAATCTGGACCCCAGTAAATTGTCGGTCAATGATGTACGCGTGAACGGTACTTCTATAGGTGCGGCGAACTATACCATAGATGCTGCCAGCTTACAATTAACGGCGACTATCGAAGGAGCGGTTTTTTTAGATAATAGTGATCCCCTAGGGTTGCCTCCGAACGAGTTGTTTGATGTGAACGAGAGTTTGGAAATAGATATCTGCTTTAGTGCGACGGGCTGTACGGAAGATCTGGCCAATTTCCTTGATTATACGGTATCATTCGGGTGTAGCGGTAAGGTTTGTGACAATTTCTCTGAAAACCAGGGGGCAGTGGTATTTAAACCCGACTTCGGAGCTAATCCTGTCATAACTTCTACCTTTGAACAAGGTGGTCAGTTTTGCGGTGACGATATCATATTCGACCTATCGGTCACCAGTGCCAATTCGGATCCCATAGAAGGGCAGTGGAGTGATATTATAATGAAGTGGAAGTCCTGCGAGGGTCCCAATACTGTAGTGAATGATATACTCATCAGCGGTAACAGTCTACCCGCTGCTGCTTGGTCGATAGACGGCAGTACGGTAGTGGTCGACTTCTCCTCCTTTGATAGTGCTGCTGCTACGGGGACTGATTTGACGGATCTGGATGGTGATGGTGTGTATAATGATCTTGTGGGAGGTGGTGTGATCGACTTACAAGTAGTATTGGGAGTAGTTTGTTCTGACCCTAGTGATAACTCTTGTGGCGGTGCTGCTTGTACCATCAATAATTTAGAAGTATCAGGTAGAAGAAATTGCGGACAGGATTTCCAGAGTATCGGTAATCTAAGTGAGCCAGTGGCATTCTTCTACGGAGAAACCGCCTTTAATACCAATGAAACTGTAGAGTTTCGGGGAGCTTTTGTGACCGAACAGGTCGTAACTACCCCAAATACATGGAATCCTTCAGACAATGGTTATTCTTTCTCCTATGATTTTGATAATCTGAATTTAGAACCTTGTGCGCCTGCTGGCAACATCTACATGGAAGCCATTGTGAATGCGAATGGTAACCGAATTAATCACATTCGTTATACAGATGGCTCTGCTACTTATGAGGGTGCTGCTGTTGCTGGTGTTACTTCAGAGTATCTGCTGGATGGTACAGGAGATACCATCGCGCTCAAAATAATCATTCCCGCAGGTGATTCAGCCAATGATTCAGGTACACATGACTATTTCTTCAATCTTGACTTCGAAGGCTTCTGTGCTCCTGATGACTATACTTACGTGTCTTTCAAAATCATAGAGGAGTGTAGCGGCTGTGCCGAAAGCGACCCCTGTTTAATGGTCAGAAGCTGTCAGAGTGTATCTACTTGGGTGGATTGGAGAGGTACTGGTTGCGTTTGTGACATCGAGGCTTTCGTGGATACTTTATACCGTACCAATTATGGATACACAGATAAGTCAATGACCACAAAAGTGGATCCCGCTAGCATACCGGAGGTTGATCTGAAAAGATTTCTGCCGGGTGACACCATGCTTCTGAGAACGGGTTATAGAATCAGGAATGTGGAGGTTTTCGAACAGGCGACAAGGCAGTGGTTATTCCGTATTGAGATGCGTCAGCAAAACTCACCTCTTCGTTTTGATGCTTCACAAGCTGAATTTCAGGGCTGGTTTTTAGAGGACGGAGCATCGGGTACGATTCAAGAAATTGGTATCCCAAGCTGTTTCCAGAACTATCCTGATGATGTAAGAGACAACTATTTCTTCCCTTCTATACGCCTGCGTAATTTCGGTGTGGATGCCGGAAGTAATGATTACATCTATGCCAATGATGACAGTTATCAGAATTGTGTGGATGACCCCAATATCAATCCGGACTATCCGCCTGAATCCGCTATTAATTATGATTTTGTGAATCATGGCAATGATCACAATCAGGATGGAATGCTGGATATGAATATTTTCTTTCAAGAACCTGAACAATGTGGAATCACGAATGCGGATGCCCAATCAGGAGGGAGTGAAGACCATGTGAACAACTGCCATCAAGAATTTTTGGATGAATACAATTTGAAAAGTGGGGATATATTTTATATAGAAATAAAAGTACCACTTTTCCATAGCCCGAGTTACGACTTGGACAATACAGTGAATACCAGTAGTTCTATCTATCCAGGAGCTTGGGTGTACCTTGAAACCGATGCTTGTCAGCAGGTGAATGTCGCAGGTTCTTGTCGAACTTCCGAGCAATGGTTCGGGCATCTCCCGGGTCCTGTGAATACCGAAACGACCATTACGATCGAGGATTGTGAGGTGGAAGTGAATCATGATTTTACCTTGGCTAACCCAGTGCCGGCCGTAACGGACGGACAAACACCTTGGTATGAGAATGAGTACCGTCCTATTATGGCGGTCGAGTATTTACAGCCTAACTTCCCGAATAATTTAGTGTACAGCGGGGGTAGTGCTACGATCACGGATGGATTTGGTACCATGATACCGGTTCCTGACCAGTATGTGGATGACGACTACGGCAATTTGGTTTGTATCGATGATGGTGGTTCTATTTGTTGTGCTGCTGCGGATACCGCGGAACTGGCAGGTATGCGCTTCAATGATGCCGATTGGTATGCTGGTTTAGCCATCCCCAACCAATATGATGATAGTGGTTTGGGTTCCGGGAATAGATGTGACGTGACACCACTTGTACATAAACCCAATGATCCCTTCCCGATGCTAAGTGTAGGGGGAACGAATGATTGCTCTTGGTCTTTAAGCTACGATCTGATCTCTATGTGTCCGGAAGATATTGAAGTAACGGATTTCAACTTACAGGCACAATTCGCCGAGGTGTATGTACCGAATTTATGGGATGATATGCATATCCAGCAGGGATTGGTCAATAATCAGGGGAATCCGAATACCAACAGTTATGGTGTTCAGTATCCAGATAATCCATTCGGGTCAGGCAATCGCTACTGGGCGTTGACCCCCAATCCGATAACAAGTACGAATCACCCTGCTCGCCAGGTTAGTACGATCAATGTGACCCCTGATAATTTTGTCGATAATTCCTTGGATTACCCGGTCCTCATCCCAACTGTATCTCAAGCACTGATCGCCGATCTGGCAGGAGAGCCTGAAGTGGTTGAATATGAGATTTGTGCGGGTACGCTAAGTGGTGGGGCAACGCACACCAATGTGTCTACCTCCATTACCCTACCTGCTACTATAGCGTTTATCGGGGTGAGTGCGGAAGATGGCACGCCATTAACGGCCAACCTGGTAAACGAAACACCAGAAGGTAATACCTATCAGGTTGATTTCCCGGACTTAGCACCGGACGAATGCTATAAGATCCTCATCTCCACAGAATTGCTATTCTGCCCAATAGGTACGGACTTGCCTGCCAATGTGTGTGTGGGTACGGTATCGGGCTGTTTGGATCCGGCTAAAGCAGCTGTCCTGGCCAATTCAGTCGCCGCATGTAGCAGTGCACAAGCTTGTTACGAATACCTTAAAGAAGAAGCGGAAATTCAAGCAGAATGGTTATTCCCACCTCCGGGAGTGGAAGTTAGCTTATGTGATACGATAGATTTCGGTATACGTATTAAGAATGTAAAACCAGCACAACTGGTGAATATACACCCGGAGTGGTTCTTACCGCCCGGTTTAGAGATCGTCCCGGGCAGCTGGGCTACTTCTTATCCTAACGGTCCTTCGGTGCAGGCACCTTATCAGCCTTTAGCCGTGGATGCGATGCCTGATCCTTCGATGAACTCGGCAAATGGAACCTATTATCACTATGAGAACGCTGCGGATTTTAATGCTTATATAGGTGCGAACGGGCTACCTGGTGTATCTGTTACTTCTTCAGCGACAGATTCTAATAAAGTGGCGATCATGTTCCGTGCCATTATGGTCTGTGATGAGTTCATTTCAGGTACTGCGCCATTGCATCGCGTAGAAGCGGCCGACCCTTGTGAGGGTACTGTGTCATTCGGACCCATCGCATCGGAACCAGTAATTGTAGAAAATGCGAATCCGGTAAACTTCCCTCAGTTATTGACTACGGCAGATCCTGTTTCGCTGAATTGTGGAGCAACGGTAATGGCTAGCTTTACCGTACTGAATGTCTCCCCTTATCTGGCCGAGACAGATGCCGCGCGTATGTGTATGTCCATACCTACTGATGAGATTCTTTATACCCCGAATTCTGTGAATTACGTCGTGCCTAGTGGATTCGACGGGAATCCCTCAGAAGAAACGGTCGGTAGCATCACAACAATATGTATCGATACACCAGATGGTATAGGTCCCGGGGAGTACTTCAAAATAGAGATGGAGGTAGGTCTTTCGGAAGATGTCGCCTGTGGTGTAGGTGAGGTTGGTGTGGTCATCAGCTCTTACATTGAAGATCAAGGCTGTGCGGATCAAGGTACGGATTGTGGTGTGAATGTGTTGAATAGTGTGAATCCGGTCGTTGAGATCCTTTACATTCCACCATTGACAATTGACGACTGGAATGCTTTCAGTCAGTGTGATGGTGATGCGGACAATACGACCTATGCGTATCAATTCTCTTTTAGCAATATGGGTCCCGAATACAATGAAACTGTAACAGTTGAAATGATACGGGATGTGGACAGTAATGGTCAGATAGACAGCTATGACGTGGTCTTGGATAGTGGCGCACATCCAGTTTCTGTAGCAGATGGAGATAGTATTGACATTAGTGGAACATTGACCGTACCCAGTACCTTTGCCTGTCCGATTTTAGTCAATGTGCGGCAAGATGGTAGTTGTATCTGTCAAGAAACCACTTATCAGGTAGCTGATGGCTTCATGCCCCAGTTCATGGCGGACCTCG
>JAHDGT010000357.1 GCA_020631675.1 Bacteroidota bacterium | reverse complement strand
CGGCTTACAAAAGCGACCTTGTGAAGCTCTTTGTAAGCCTGCCCCGAAGCAGCAGGCGGCGGGTGAATTTTAACGGATAGCCCGGTACCCGCAGTAAAAAGCGGGCATTTTATTTAGACTTAAGATATTGCGTATTGAAAAATCATGAATTTTCTCTACTATAGTCTCCAGCGAAGTTGTGCCCGCTTTTTACTGCGGGTATGCGCCCTGAAATTCAGTCATTTATGCAGTAAATCATCATTTACTTGCTCAGCTAAGATCGCGGAGTCATCAAGTTTAACTCTCGATTGCTTATTCTTTTCCATTTCCTTTAGCTCAGGCAGTTCTACTAGCTTAAGCGGGCGATCCGGATAAAGTTGTTGCTCGAAATAATCATACAAAGCATTTTGAGCACGTACTTTGTACTTTTTGTTTCTATTGTATTGGTTATCTACTTTATGATTCAGCCAGCGAGACTTGGTATTGTCTTGTAACTGCTTGGATAAAAATATTTTGAGTTGCAGTAATATTTTCGGATCGTATACCGGACAGGCGACTTCAATACGTCTGTGCAGGTTGCGTTCCAGCCAATCGGCACTTGCGATATAGGCGCGTTCATCTCCCCCATTACCGAAGAGTATGACTCTGGAATGCTCTAAATATTTATCGACTATACTTGTGGCTTCCAAACCATTTTCATTACCGAAACTATCCGGAACAATACAGCAGATCCCTCTAATGATCAGTCTAACCTCAACTCCTTCTTTGCTGGCTTGATGGATTTTCTTCATCATGCCTTTATCGTTCAAGCTGTTCAGCTTGGCTATGATATAGCCTCTCCCCCCTCTTTTAACGATCTCTATTTCCCGATCGATCATGTCTTGGAGTCTGTTGTACATATAGTATGGCGAGACAAGTAGGTGCTGAAAGTCATAGCGTTTACCGGTCTGGATCATTTGGAACACCTGTTCCACTTCTCGGCATATGGCTTGATTGGCCGTCATCAATTGATGGTCAGAATATAGCTTCGCGGTTCCTTCGTGGAAATTACCGGTTCCTATATTGGCATAACGGATGATGCGCCCGCTTTCTCTTCTACTGATCAATAACAGCTTCGCATGGATTTTTAAGCCGGGTTGACCGTGTACTACTTTTATACCTGCTTCTTGTAGTTCTTTAGCCCACTTTATATTATTGGCTTCATCAAACCGCGCTTGTAACTCGATCGCTACGGTTACATCTTTACCGTTCTTTTTGGCGACCAATAAAGCGTTCACTAAGCTTGATTGTTTGGCCAGACGGTATACCGTGGTTTTTATACTTAACACATCGGGGTCGATCGCCGCTTCTCTAAGAAAATCAATGACCGGGTGGAAAGTTTGATAAGGCAGGGCCAACATGATGTCTTGCTTTTTGAGCAAGCTCAGAAGGCTTTTCTTGGGGTCGATAGCCGGATGTGGCAATGGTGCTCTTTTCCTAATGTCGAGATGTGCTCCGCCTAGTTTTGGAAAGTCCATAAAATCTTTGAAATTATGGTAGCGTCCGGCTCCGATGATGGTATCATCTTCAGAAGCATTCATCTCTTCGATGATGTAGCGTAATAGATCCGGTGGCATTTCATGATCGTGAATCAAACGCACCGCTTGACCATATCTACGCATCTTCACGCCGAGAGAGATGAGCTCTAGAAATGACTTACTAACATCATGGTCGAAATCCATCTCCGCATCCTTCGTGATTTTAATCGTGTAGGCACTGTAGTAATTATAGCCGAAGATGGAAAAGACATCTTCTAGACAATAGCGTACTACATCATCAAGTAGAATTACATGTGCCCCATTATCATCTGTGCGATCGAAGACGAAGAATCGACTGATTCTATTGGTGGGCAATTCGACCAATGCGTAATGAGGTTCTAAATCGTTTTCTTCTTTAGATAGATGAATGGCTAAATAGATGGAGCCATCTTTTAAGCGTGGAAATTCCGGAATTTGGTTCAACATGAGCGGAACCAATAATGGTCGCACAATATCGTGAAAGTAATTTCTCACTGTACGCCCTTGTTCATCTGTTAGCTCTTTTTCATTGACCATATAGATGTGCTCATCAGCCAATTCCTTTAGGATCTGTTCATATATGGTTTCAAATTTCTTTTGTTGTCTAACAACGGTCTGATGAATTAACTTAAGTTTCTTTTTAGGACTGAACCCTAATGCCCCTTTAACTTCTTTTACTTTGGCTAAGCGTTTCAGGCTGGCCACTCTAACGCGAAAGAATTCATCTAAATTATTTGAAAAAATACCAAGGAACTTAATTCGCATTAAGAGCGGCACAGAATTATCCTCTGCTTCCTGTAGTACTCGCTCGTTGAAGCTTAACCAGCTCAACTCACGATCCACATACTTTCCCTTCAGAACTTTTTTCTTTTCCTTAGACATGACCAACGACTCCTTTTCAAGCTGAATTTGTTTAACTTTTCCTAATTGAAAAAGCAAAACTCTTCAGTATAAATCAAGGTAAGTGTACCTTCTAACTAAGAAACAAAAAAAGCTCCAGTATTTCTTATAAGCAGCCGTTATTCCTGAGAGCTGGTTTAAAGTTTTTTTCAAGCATGCGTTAAATACACTTCTTGTGCTACAATTCTTTAGGGAATTGATAAAATAGCAAATCACTTCCAGCATTATCAATCTTACTCCAACTATCTATATTCAACTGAAAGGCCGTTAAACCAGCTGTAGGGATATTGATGAAAACCTCTTTACTAAGATGATTGGCTAAGAACGTGAAGGTAGAGTTATGCCCGAAGACAAGCACTTTACCCACTTCATCATCAAGCTGCTTTAATACATAAAAAAGAGCAGTAGTTGACTCATCGAAGGTATACATTTCCTCAGCTATTCGAATATCATTTACAGGGTAGTCTATCGCTTTAGAAACATGCTTTGCGGTTTCAAAGGCCCTTGTTGCCGGACTGCTAATGATTAAATCCGGAATTTGATTTTTTGATTTCATGAACGCGCCCATTCTAGGCGCATCCTTATTACCTCTATCATTTAAAGGTCTCTCTCTGTCACTTTTACCTGATTTCCAACTAGATTTAGCGTGACGCATTAAAAACAATGTCTTCATTTTTTCTAACTTGGTCTCGACTAGTTGGTACTAGTCGAGTATTGTCATGAATTTGTTGAGGTTTACCTTTATTTCAGCCTTCAAAGTTAAACAAAACTGGCTGCATTGTAAACACATCATGTTTTCACATACCAGTAAGCCCTAATAAATGTAATCTATTTTAACAAATGAGCAAAATAAATCTACTCGGCATTTCAAGCTTACCGCCTCAAGACTTAGATAAGGAGGTGATAAAAGATGAAACCAGAGCACTCATAAAGAAGCTGGATGAACTGCAAAATCTGATGTTCGCTGAAGGTAAACACAGCTTATTAGTAGTCTTACAGGGAATGGACGCTAGCGGAAAAAGTGGTGCGGTCAGGAAAGTATTCAGATATGTCAACCCTATGGGCGTACGGGTACATTCATTCAAAAAGCCTACCAAGCTTGAAATGGCCCATGATATGCTATGGAGAGTACATGAGGTTGTTCCTTCAAAAGGGATGATCCAAGTGTTCGACCGCTCTCATTATGAAGAGGTTCTGATCACTAGGGTAGAGGGCTGGTGTGATGACGAAACAGCGATGAAACGCTTTGCACATATCAATAATTTCGAGCGACTTTTACAAGATTATAATACCCATATCTTAAAATTTTACCTCCATATCTCTGAAGAGAAACAGCAGGCCTCATTTTATGAGCGTATGACCGACCCAAGAAAAAACTGGAAATATGGACCAGAAGATATCGATAAGGCGAAAAAATGGCCTGCATACCGTAGTGCTTATGAGGATGTATTTAAATATTGTAGTCCGGAAAGCTGTCCCTGGATCATAGTGCCCAGCGATAAAAACTGGTACAAAGAATACGTGGTCGCAAAAACCATTGTCCAAACGCTGGAAAGTCTTAACATGCAATACCCCAAAGCCAGTATTGATGTCAATGATCCTGATGTCAGAAAAATATTAGACCAATTCGACTATAATGACGAATCAGGTCTTGCGGCTACGGAAGAATAAGAGCGTTTTCACAAAAGCAAACTGTATAAATCACTTGCAAGACAATTCAAATAACAGAACGCCCCCCGCTTCAAGGCAGGATTTAGCACGACAGGACGAATTGGTCGTGCAAATGCGCAAGGTGTCTATCCATCAAAAAGAGCGACAGATATTGAAAGATGTCAACTTAGATGTTCGACAGGGCGAGTTCATTTATTTAATCGGCAGAACAGGAACCGGGAAAACCAGTTTACTCAAAACCATGTACGGAGCATTACCATTCATATCGGGTAATGCCTCTGTAGTTGGTTTTGATCTATCTTCTTTAGATTGGCGCAGTGTTCCTTTTTTGCGCAGGAAGATGGGTATTGTATTTCAAGATTTCCAACTGCTCACGGATAGAAATGTAGAAGACAATTTACTCTTCGCTCTTGAATCTACGGATTGGGTAGACGAAGCCGAAATGGATCGTCGAATCACCAATGTATTACATGCGGTCGGAATCAGTGAAAAAAGGTTTGAGATGCCTTTTCGTCTGTCTGGTGGGGAGCAGCAAAGGGTGGTCATTGCACGTGCACTCCTTAACGACCCCTTGCTCATCTTAGCAGATGAGCCAACGGGTAATTTAGACCCACAGACCTCTGAAGAGATATTGCGATTGCTACATCAAATTTGCCAAGAAACAGCTACCGCTATCATTATGGGCACTCATGATCTGCATACGATCAGAAAGTACCCCGCAAGAATGCTCATCTGCAATGAAGGCCACCTCATAGATGGCGGGACATTCCACTGATAAGTGCCTGGACAAAAGTAAGCGTATAGCTTATGGCGCAGCTATTTTAGTTGTAGCCAAGGCATGAAAAACGAGGTATAGCAGAGCTA
>JAHDGT010000356.1 GCA_020631675.1 Bacteroidota bacterium | reverse complement strand
CGCGCGAAGGATAGGAGTGGAAATGAGCCGGCTAAGGAGCGCCCTGAGCGGCGGGCTAAAAAGGCGGCCCAGAGGTAGCCATTTTTAGCCCTGCCAGCGAAGCAGCGAACAGCCGGGGAATTGCAACGGATAGCCTGGTGGACGCAGTGAAAGCTTGCGCTTTCTTAGACCCGAGACATGAGACTCGAGACGTGAGACTTTCGTGTTGTACGCCGAATTTCGATGACGACTGCTTGCGCAGGCTTTTATTGCGGGTACGCGCCCTACAAATGAAATTGATTCAGATTCAGATTCAGATTCGGAATCAGATCCCGAACAAAGAGATGAACGCGAAGATGAAGGGGATGGTGAAGATGAAGGCATCGAAACGATCGAGGATGCCGCCGTGGCCGGGGAGGAGGTTGCCGGAATCTTTGACGCCGAGGCTGCGCTTGAGCAGGGACTCGATCAGATCGCCGATGCCGCCGAAGATGGCGGTGATGATGCCTATGCCCAACCAAGTAGATGGGGAGAAGGCGTAGGGGAAAATCATGCCTGCCAGTACGGCGGTGATCATGACGGTGATGGCACCGCCGATGCTGCCTTCCCAGGTTTTGTTGGGGGAGACGCGCTTGAATAGGGGCGTTTTACCAAAGGTCCTGCCCGCGAAATAAGCACCGGTATCATTGAGCCAGACCATACCCATGATGCCGAGTATGCGCTCTGGGTAAAAGACGCCATCGAAATTGGCGATGACGCTGACCAGGGCCAAGGGCAGGGTGATGTAGAAGACGCCCGTGAGGTTGAGGGAGAGGCGTACAAAGGGGCTGCTCGCGCCCGCGAACAGTTCTTTAATGAACAGACCGAATACGATGGGTATGGTAGCGGCCATCATATTGGAAGGGATCATGCCTAATGCCGCGCCTGCTACGAGGATGTAGATGAAGCCACTGACCAAGCAGAGCAACAAGCGTTCCGCGATAGGGGTGTGATGGCGATTGACGGGATATAGCTCGATCAAGGTCTGGTACTCGTAGATCGCGAGTAGGTTGACCAACAAGAATAGCAAGACCATGCTGTTGGTGCTAAAGAATAGACCGGCGATCATAACGATGATGAAGGCGATGCCTGTGGGTACGCGTTGTCTTAAACTGCTCATTTATGGATACTAACTATAGTCTTGGTAGATGGGATGGGTGGAAAGGCGCAGGCGAGCAGCGCCGCTACATTAAACGGTTAAGGTAGGGGCGAGGCGAAGGCTGCATGCTTTTAGGAACGCTTTTGTGGGCGTAAAGGCTCACCTCTCTTGAAAATTCCTGCTAAAACATAGGCGACAGTGCTGAATAAGAGCAGGGCGAATAGCATTGCTGCCCATTCAGAAAGTCCCATAGCGGGCAGTTCTGGTGGTGTGCCGGTGGGCGCGTCTTGCAAACCTACGTAAACCGCCAATACTTGTAAGCCATTATTGAGTAGGTGGGCGAAAATGGGATACCACAGACTGCCTCCCCAATATAGCAAATAGCCCATGAATACGCCTAGTAGCAAGCGAGGGGCGAAGCCGAAAAACTGGAAGTGTATGAAGCTGAATACGGCTGCTGATAGCCAGATGGCCAGATGAGGGCGGCCCGTCCATTCTCTTACTAAGCGTTGTAGGCATCCTCTGAAAAGCAGTTCTTCGCCTACTGCGGGCAGTATGGCCACCATGATGAAATTGACGGTCAGGTCTTGTAGTCCGTCCATAGACAAGAACATGCCGGTCAGCTCGGCGGCACGGATCTCGGAGCCGCGCATCCAGTCTTCTATGCCACCCATGAAGGCGGGCAGCTCCAGCATTTGGTTGAGCAGCATGCTGAGGGCAATGATGGGGAGTATGCTCATCCAGATAAAAGGTACCAGGGCGATGCGTAGTCCGTTCAAGGCTTGATCGACTTGCAGGTAGCCGTATCTATGCCCGGTCTTGAGCCAGCTGAATAGGAGCGCGGGGATGATGAACACACTGACGGCCATGATGATCTGCAAGGTTTTCATCATGCTGACTTCTTTGGCAGTAGCGATGCCCGGCTCTAACTGATTGATGAAATCAAAACCGTAACCACTGGCGATCAAGATGATGGCCGTGGCAATGGAGGCGATCAGGTAGCCGAATACGATACAGGCGACTAAACCCAGCAATTGCTGCCAATGGGGTACATTTGATAATGACCTAGATAAAGGTGATGTCATATATGGCTAACTAATTTTCGTAAATTTACGACCTTATTGGGCATTTTTAGAAGACATAAGATTTAAGACGTAAGACGTAAGACTTATTGGTGCTTACCATAAATCTAATTAGGTGGTTATTTCCTTAATCCTCCGAGCGGGAGGACACACGGGTCCTCCCCTACATAATCTAGATAACGCCAAGACCTTTTTGAACCGAAATAACTAAAATGAAAAAGGTCGATCATTTTTTCTGACTTCCCTAATATCGCTTTACTATGCGAACTGCTACTTTATTTTTTGCACGCCTGTTGATCGTTTGCTTATTAGTGAGCACGACACTGCTAGACGTTTTAGCGCAGCCTTTTACGGAAGGGCAAACTACGGTCACCTTTGTGGATGCTTCTAGAAGCAATAGAAGCATTGGTGTGGATCTGCGCTACCCTGCTCAGGCGGATGGAACGACTTTAGCTACGGGTACTTTCCCGGTGGTGGTGTTCGGTCATGGTTTTACGATCGGTACGGATTCTTATGATCACTTGGTGAGCGCACTGGTGCCAGAGGGCTACTTTGTGGCTATGCCGACCACAGAATCAGGTTTCTCTCCGGATCATGCGAACTTTGGTTTGGACCTGGCTTTTGTAGCTGCTGAAATCCAGGCGGAAAACGCTAATAGTGGCTCTTTCTTTTTCGGGGCGGTGGCTCCTGAAACAGCGATCATGGGGCATAGTATGGGTGGTGGCTCGGCCTTTTTGGCCGCTAATGGCAATACGGATATTACTACACTGGTTACTTATGCCGCGGCTGAAACAACGCCTTCGGCGATCAGTGCGGCCGCGGGGGTGAGTGTGCCTTCATTGGTCGTAGCGGGCGCGGAAGATTGCGTGACACCGAACGGGGATCATCAGTACCCTATGTACACCAATACGGGCAGCGCTTGTAATGTGTACTATGAGATCGAAGAAGCTTCGCACTGCCATTTCTCAGATGGGGATGCTTCTTCTTGTTATGCGGCGGAGGGTTTTAGTTGCTTATTTGGTTGGGGTCCGTTTTTATCACAGGCGGATCAGACCACTATGGTGCATAACGCGGTTTTGCCGTGGCTGGATTTCTACTTGAAAAATGAGTGTGCTTCTTGGGGGGATTTTCAAACCTATATGACCACTGGAACAGGTTTTAGCTATGAATCGCCTGACATTAGTTGTGGGGTGACGCCTCCTGTGGCTACGGCTACTGCCGCTAATACTAACATTTGCGGTGGAGAGAGTACACTATTGACCGCTACGGGTGGTGCGAGCTATGCTTGGGATAATGCCACTACCTTGGATGATGCGACTAGTGCTACACCTACGGCCAGTCCGCTAACAAATACGACTTATACCGTTACCGTGACAGATGCCAATGGCTGTACGGATACGGAGAATGTTAGCATTAATGTACTGCTTCCGCCTACTGCGAGTATTAGTCCGACTAGTAGCACGATCTGCCCGGGCGAGAGCGTGACCTTGACCGCAGCGGGTGGTACGGATTTCATTTGGAGCGACTTCAGTACAGCAAATACGCTCACGGTTAGTCCGGCAGGAACTACGGATTACTTCGTGACGGTGAGTGATGCGAATGGTTGTGAAGATGAGGAGATGGTCAGCATTACGGTATTGCCGGATTGTAATGTAGTGGTACAGTTGAGTGCGGTTTTAGAAGGGGCTTTTGATGGGGCAAGCGGCTTGATGCGCACGGATCTTTTGACCAACAATCTACTGCCAGAAGACCAGCCTTATGATGTAGCGCCCTGGAACTATGCCGGTACGGAAAATGTGCCTGCTGCTGACCTACCTACGAATACTGTGGATTGGGTTTTGGTAGAAGTACAAGACCTAGGCGGAAACATCCTTGAGAGCAGAGCAGCTTTGCTTTTAGATAACGGACAAGTAGTAGATGTGGATGGCATTACCAATGGGGTCAACTTCTTCAATTTGTCTTACAATAGCACCTACAACTTCGTACTGCGCCACCGCAATCATTTGGATATCGCCTCGGCTACGCCGGTCGCGCCTACTGCCTTGACCGTCATTGATTTTACCGACATCGCGAATGTATTAGACAATGGCACCCCTCAAGTAGTGGATGTGGATGGTGCTGGTCTCCACGCCCTGCGCACAGGCGACATCACCGCAGATGGTCGCATCTTGGTAGATGATCTCAATACTTATTTAGCGGAAAGCTCTGCCATCATCAGCTACATCGCCAGTGATTGCAATATGGATGTGAATGTTACGGTGGCTGATTTTAATATTTATCAACCTAATGCGGGGGTATTAGGGGTTAGTTTGGTAACATATTAGACATGAGACCCGAGACGTGAGACATGAGAGTCGTTTTGTGCGCCTAAAAGCGTATTCAAAAAAGGTGTGTTTTCAATTTTAGAAAACACACCTTTTTTTGCTTAAAAAGCAAAATACTTCAGCTTCAGCACGAAGTCTCTTGTCTCGAGTCTCACGTCTCGGTACTTATTTTGGATGATAAGGCGTCCCCAGCTTCCTTAATTTTTCCTTATCCAGCTCTACGGTTTTGGTCTTCAAATTCACGTACATTTCCGTTTGATCGGTAAAGTGCGGACTATCTTCTTTCATGCTGTTGCCAAAGGCGTTGATGGTCTCCATTTCCTCCAAGCCATTCTCTCCGTATTTGGCGTAGAAGATGAAGCTGTCGCCCCCCGTGATCTTGAGCTTACCCTTTTTATATTTACCGAAATGCGCATTGGCCAGCGTATTCGCATTGCCGTACATGGGCAGTTCCACATCGCCGCG
>JAHDGT010000355.1 GCA_020631675.1 Bacteroidota bacterium | reverse complement strand
AAGAGTTTTGAGGGAATACCTATATACTAGCCCTCAAAACTCACTCATGACCTACATTATTATTTTCGTAGTGGTACACTGGTACCTATCGCTCTTCATTCAAACCTTTTTCCACCATCGTTATGCCTCTCATGGGCAATTTAAAATGAGCTCGTTCTGGGAGAAATTCTTCTACATTTTCGCTTGGATCGCTCAAGGCTCTTGTTACATTAGTCCTAAGGCCTACGCCTATATGCACCGCCTCCACCACGAGCATGCCGATACCGACGAAGATCCACATACACCCCTGCACTTCTCCAATGCGCTCAGTATGATCTGGGATACCAAAGAGACCTATCGCAAAATTTGGATCGGCGAAACCCATATTCCTGAAAAATACAAGAAAAACGTACCCAGCTGGGATAGTTTTGACAAAATGGCGCATTCTGCCGTTTCTAAGGTGGCATGGGGCGCACTTTATACGGCCTTTTATGTCTATTTCGCGCCTAGTGCTTGGTTTTACCTGCTCCTACCCTACCACTATTTACAAGCGGCTATTCATGGCGTGATCATTAATTGGGGGGCACACAAATACGGCTATCGCAACCATACTGTGGAAGATACCTCCACCAACCTTTTCCCTATTGATATTCTCATGATGGGCGAGGGTTTGCACAACAACCACCACCAGCAACCTGCTAACCCCAACTTCGCCCAGAAGTGGTTTGAGTTTGACCCTACTTACCCTATTATTAGTTTGTTACATAAGTTGGATATTATTCGCTTGCGTAGAGCTTAGCACATTTCCCAAAAGTTATTATTCATAATGGCACACGCCCAACTCCACCATGTAGAAATCTATGTCAGCGATCTAAAACAGACCAAAGCCTTTTGGCATTGGTTGCTGGTAGAGCAATTGGGCTATTCTGTATACAGCAGTTGGCCAGATGGGGTGAGCTATGCTTTCGGGGCGACTTATATCGTATTCGTACAAACAGAGGCGGATCATTTGGAGGCGGGCTATCACCGCAAGAGAACGGGTTTGAACCATTTGGCTTTTCATGCCGAATCACGAGCCTTTGTGGATCAGCTGACCGAAAAACTGAAGGCTAAAGGGGTTCCTATTTTGTATGAAGATCGGCATCCGTATGCGGGTGGTAAGAATTATTATGCGGTCTTTTTTGAGGATCCGGATCGGATCAAGGTTGAGGTGGTGGCTAGTGGGGAATAATACGCATTTACACAAGCAATAAAAATGAAAATACTTACCTTCGCTAGTCTACAATTTTACTGTAAAATTTGAAGTATGACGAACGAAATTCGCGTTTGCTCCGAGATCGCACCCTTGCGAAAAGTATTGATCCACTCGCCTGATGGTGGTATCGGGAATGTGCCTGTCGAGAAGCTGCACGATTGGCTCTATGATGACATCGTGGATGTGAAGAAGATCCAAATGGAGCATCGCTATTTCCATTTGTTATTACTCGCCTTTTTAAGTCCGGAGCGACTCTTCGTTGATGGGGAGTTTGTTTTAGATAAAGAAACAAAGCGGATCCGCAAGAACGAGAAAGGCTTGCGCGCCATAGAGATGAACCCCGAAAAAATAGATTACTATTTGGACGCGGGGGATATTGATGATGCGATGGTGATCGATACGCAGTATTTATTGCAGCATTTGATTCATACCAATAAAAAGGTAGTGGCTCGAGACCTGATCGTGGCGATCAGTGCCTTAGAGCGCATCAACATTGAGCGTACCAGAGACTTAATCGCCCTACTAGATGCAGGTTACAGCAATCGTTGGTACCATGTAGAGTTGACAAAAACCTTATTGACCGGAAGATTGGATTATGGACGTGATGAAGACGGTAAAGTGCAACGTTTAAAAGACCCTGCATCCATCTTCATCTTCCCTCCTATTCCCAACTTTATCTTTACCCGGGATATTGGAGTGTCTTTTGGTGACCACCTCTTGATCACCAAACCCAAATACAGCATTAGAATGCGCGAAGTGATGCTGTTTCGCTTCTTGGCGGAGAACCACTTTTGTAAGGATAATAAAAAGATCATTAGCGTAACAGAAGACGATAATTTCTTCCAGATCCCCACAGAAGACCAAGATGAATACTCGGTCAGCTACGAAGGGGGTGATATCATGATGATCAGCGACCGCCATGTATTAGCGGGTTGTAGTGAGCGTACCTCTCCTTATGCGGTACATAAATTGGCCCAGGCTACTTTTTGGGCAGACATCAAAACGAAAACGGAACATGGCGTTGAAATATTGACGGTCATCCGTATTGATGCGAAGCGTTCTCAAATGCATATTGATACGGTCATGACGCACCTACGTGAAGATGTGTGGGTCTTGTTCGGTCCATTGTCAGAGCGTTGGCAGGCAGAGCAGGTATCTAAAAAGGGTTACTACACCGATTATAAGGATGAGCTATCGCACAAAGTAACCGCCAATACAGAGCCAGAAAGCGAGGTGTCTCTATTCCAATTCTACTTGAACCCAGAGGCTAAAGAAATCAAAAGGCAATACCTCGCTTCTAATGATCCCGAAGAAAAGGCGCGCTTGAAAAAGCTTTTCCATCAGCAAGATTTCTTATTGCGGGCGGATGAGCAGGGCAATTATGATACCGACTGTATTTACCAAAGTAAGCCCAAAGGTTTACACGATTTCTTATGTCAGATATCCGTGAAGGAATTCGGTGTAGCGAATGAGGATGAAGTGACAGTACTGCTGAGTGGCGGCGGACAAACGCCTTTCGACACTCGTGAGCAGTGGACCGACTCCTGTAATTTACTGACTTTACGCCCTGGCGTTTCTATTGGTTATGATCGTAATTATGAAACGGCTAAACACTTTAATGTATTGATGATGGAAAAGGGGGAAGCCGTATCTGACTACCCTGAGTTCATTCCATACATTAGCAAGAAGAATAGACTGCGTTTCAAAAAAACCTTCAACAGCAAAGGGGAAGAGTTGCCGCTACAGCATGTCATCCATGTGGAAGATCTTTTGTATTTCATCTCTGATCACGACCTGAATCAGGAACAGGCGAAAACCTTGATCGACTCCATTAAAAACTCGATCATTCTACTGCACTCCAGTGAGCTTTCCAGAGCGCGTGGGGGTTCGCATTGTATGAGTATGCCTTTGTACCGAAAAGCCTAAAACAAACGATGTTCGTTCAGCCGTCTTTGTCAACTGAAACCTCTTCTATTCCATTACTCCTTTAAGCACCTTTTATATGCAGTGTACCAATCACGTCATGATGATCCGCCCGGCCAGTTTTCAGTTCAACGAAGAAACGGCGGTGACCAATGAGCATCAGAAAAACTTGGATCTGAGTAAAGCGCAGGTACTGGCTCAAGCTCAGGCTGAATTTGATACTATGGTGGCACGCCTGAGGGCCAAGGGCGTACAGGTTCATGTAATTGACGATACCCTGACTCCTGCCAAACCAGATGCGGTTTTCCCGAATAATTGGATCTCAATGCATGCGGATGGCGTGGTGCGTTTATACCCTATGTGTACCCCCAACCGACGAATTGAGCGTAGATCGGATATCGTAGATTATCTAAAGTCAAATTTTGAGGTATCTGAAGTGATCGACTGGTCACATACCGAAGCAAGTGAACGCTTCTTAGAGGGCACCGGCAGCATTGTATTCGACCATAAAGGAAAGACGGCTTATGCTTGCTTATCCCCCAGAACTGAAAAAGCCTTATTGGAAGAAGTGGCAGCCTCTATGGATTATGAGGCCGTTTCTTTCTACTCACATGAAGCATCCGGGCAGCAGGTTTACCACACTAATGTGATGATGTGCATTGGAGATGGCTTTGCTGTCGTATGTATGGAAAGTGTGAATGATGAAGGCGAACAGGCTGCCATTAGAGCTGCCCTCGTCAAAGGAAACTTAGAATTGATAGCAATCAGTCGAGCACAGATGAATCAGTTCGCAGGCAATATGCTCGCGGTTTTGGGTGAGGGTGGACAACAAATCATAGCACTCTCTTCTTCCGCATACAATGCATTGACGGATGCACAAAGAAGCAGCATTGAAAAGTATGCCGAGCTGCTTCCTATGGAGATACCTACTATTGAAACCATTGGTGGTGGTAGTGTACGCTGTATGATCGCAGAGGTGTTTTTGCCGGCTAGAACCGTTTAACCCATAGCAACATTAACAGAATTGAACTAATTTTAAAATAACTACGATAATTTCGGGAAAAACCGGCTTCTCGTACACTCTTTAAGGTGAGATTACTTTTATCACTCACACCTTAAAGTGTTTAAAAATGTCGACAGCTAAAAAACTCTATTTGCATAGGCTTTACATTCATACCCATAACAACTTGCCCGAAGTAAGCCCAGAAGAATATCTTCGAAGGGAAGAGCTTGCGGAATATAGAAGTGAATATATTGATGGTAGAATATACCCTGTGGATGGCGGTGTCGAAGCGATGGCAGGTGGCTCTTTGGACCACAATCGCATCTCCTTAAATATGCTTTTCGCACTCAAGCTAGCAGCTAAAGGTAAAAATTGCGAAGCCTTTAACAGTGACACTAAACTATGGGTCGAGACAGCATCTTCAACAGCCTATTTCTATCCCGACGGCATGTTGGTTTGCAAGGAAGGCTTGGATAAGATCAAGGCAGATGACAAGATCACTAAACCTCGACTGATTATAGAAGTAGTGTCTGCTACAACAGAGAAGAAAGACCGCGATACCAAATTCAAAGCTTACTCTAAAATTGATTCATTGAAGGAATACATTCTGATCACCCAAGATCATGTATTGGTAGAATGTTATTATCGCGATCATCTTGAAGAGGAATGGCGTTATCGTAGCTTTAACATCAAAGATGAGCTGGTTGAGTTGTACAGTATACAAACTCAAATCGCTATGGTGGATATTTATGAGAATGTATCCTTTGTGGAGGTGAGAGAAGAAGCGAACGATCAAAAAGAATAACAACATGAAAAACATTGTAATAAGCATACCAGAAAATCTGG